>JALYTG010000090.1 GCA_030854405.1 Chloroflexota bacterium
GGTATTTCCAGCCGCCGTCGGCGAGAAGCACGACCACGTTTCCGTGCTCCAGCTCGCGTGCCGCGCGTACCGCCACCGTGATCGTCGCCCCGGACGAGAGACCGCCGAAGATGCCCTCTTCGCGCAGGAGGCGGCGGAGGCCAATTACCGCGTCCCGGTTGCTGACCAGGAACCTGTCGTCAAGTACGGACTCGTCGAGCACCGGGGGTACGAACCCCTCCTCGAGCGAGCGGAGGCCCTGGACCTGCTCCCCGGGGAGCGGCTCCGCCGCCACGATCCGGACCGACGGGCGCGCGGGCTTCAGCGCGCGGGCAACACCCGTCAACGTGCCCCCCGTGCCGAGCCCCGCCACGAACAGGTCCACCTCGGGGACCTGGGCGAGGATCTCCGGCCCCGTGGTCTCCTGGTGGGCGCGAGGATTGGCCTCGTTGCCGTACTGGTACGGCATGAAGAGGCTCCGATCGTCGGCGGCGAGCTGCTGCGCCAGACGGATCGCGCCATTGGACCCTTCCGCGCCCGGCGACGAAATGATCTCCGCCCCGTACAGTCGCAGGAGCTGCGCCCGCTCGGGGGTGGTGTTGTCCGGCATCACCACCCGCACCGCGTGTCCGAGCCGTGAGCCGATCATGGCCAGGCTGATGCCGGTATTGCCGCTCGAGGGCTCGAGGATGGTCTGTCCGGGTTGCAGCGCGCCGGAAGCGAGCGCCTCAAAAATCATTGCCCGGGCGATCCGGTCCTTGACGGATCCCGTTGGATTCTGGGCCTCCAGCTTGGCGAAGAGCCGCACGCCGGAATGCGGCGCAAGCCTCTGTAGCTCGACCGTCGGGGTGCCGCCGATGGCGGCCAGGATGTCCGAATGCAATGCCGCGTCGGCGACCGGCGGCATCGCCTAGCCGGCGCCGCCGGCCATGGCGGGCAGCAGGATGACGGTGTCGTTCACGCCGATCGCGGTGTCGAGTCCGTCGCGGTAGCGAACGTCGCGGTCGTTGACGTAGACGTTGATGAAGCGCGAGAGCCGGCCATCCTCGGTGACCCGGTCGCGCAACGAGGGATGCTGCGCAAAGAGGTCGTCGAGCACCGCCGCCACGGTCGCGCCACTGGCGGTCACGTCCCGGCTGCCGCCGACGCTGTCGCGCAGCACCGGCGGGATCTTGACCCTGGTCACACCGATGCCGCGGCCGGCTCCGCCATGAGGGCGATCCCTTCGCCGCACGCCGGACAGGCCGGATCGCGCCAGATGCGCACCTCGTCGAATGACGTGCTCATGGCGTCGAACATCAGCAACCGGCCGGCGAGCGTCTCGCCGACGCCCAGGAGCAGCTTGAAGACCTCATTCGCCTGGAGTAGACCCACGATCCCCGGCAGGACGCCGAGCACCCCTGCGACAGAGCAGGCGGGCGCCAGCTCAGGAGGCGGCTGGGTCGGATACATGCACCGGTAGCACGGCCCCTCGAACGGTACGAAGGTCGTGACCTGGCCGTCCCATCGATAGATCGAGCCGTGGACCACAGGCTTGCGCAGCTTCACCGCGGCGTCGTTGAGGATGTAGCGCGTCTCGAAGTTGTCAGTGCCGTCGACCACCACGTCGTAGCCCACGATCAGGCGCTCGACGTTCTCCGCCGAGAGGCGCTCGCGATGCTCCACGACGCGCGTTTCCGGATTGAGTGCGTTCAGCGTCATGCGAGCCGACTCGGTCTTCAGCATCCCCAGGCGATCCGCGGTGTGCAGGATCTGGCGCTGGAGGTTCGACTCGTCGACCACGTCATCGTCCACCAGACCGATCGTGCCGACCCCAGATGAGGCGAGGTAAAAGGCAGCCGGCGAGCCGAGTCCGCCCGCGCCGATCAACAGCACCTTCGCATCGAGCAGCCTGCGCTGCCCCTCCTGGCCGATCTCCGGGATCAGCACTTGGCGGCTGTAGCGCCGGGCCTGTGCATCGGTGAGCAGCTGCTGTGGAGCCTCCCAGCCGCCTCCCAGGCGGCGCCACTCCCCGAGATGGCCGGCCATGTTGACGATATCGGTATAGCCGAGCGCCTCCAGGCGGACGGCGGCGCGCGCCGATCGCGCGCCCGACTGGCAGTGCAGCAGGAGCGGCGTCGACCGATCCGGCACCAGCTCGTCGATCCGCGAGGGCACCTCGGCCAGTGGGAGCAGCGTCGCGCCCGCGATATGCCCTTCGGCCCACTCGGACGGCTCGCGGACGTCGATCACGCGCCGACCGCCGGCCGCGAGCGCCAGTGCGTCGGCCACGTTCACCTGCTTGACACTCATGGAGATGTCCCTCCCTCGCCAGCGGTCACGGCCAGGTCAGCCTCGTCGGGCCAGCGAGCCTCGGAGCCGATGACGGCGCCCTGCAGCACCTTGTAGGAAAGCAGCGCGCACTTCAGCCGCGCCGGGCCGATCGGTACGCCGATCTCCTCGAGCAGGGTCTTGGGATCGTAGACGCGCACCTCGTCCAGAGACATGCCTCGCAGCTCATCGGTCAGGATCGAGGCGGATGCCTGGCTGATGGCGCAGCCTCGGCCGTCGAAGGCCACGTCGGCAATCCGCCGGCCCCCGTCGTCCAGCTGGATCGTCATCGAGAGCTCGTCGCCGCAGGTCGGGTTCGAATCGGCGAAGTGCAGGTCGTGCGGCTCCAGGAATCCCTTGTTATGGGGATTCCGGTAGTGCTCCAGGATGAAGTCGCGGTACAGGTTATCCATGTGGCGCGAATAGCTGCTGGCAGGTGCCGATGGCATCGGTCAGTCGGTCGACGTCATCGAGGTCGTTGTAGACGTAGAAGCTGGCGCGGGTGGTGGCCGGCAGGTCGTAGTGGAGCATGACCGGCTGCGCGCAGTGGTGCCCGGCCCGCACCGCGATCCCCTCCCGGTCGAAGACGGTGGCGACGTCATGGGGATGGATCCCATCGACCACGAAGCTGATCACGCCTGCGTGCTGATCGGGGTCGGCCGGACCCAGCAGCCGCACTCCGTGGATCGCCGAGAGCGCGGCCCATGCGCTTTCGAACAGGAGACGCTCGTGCTCGCGCACGTTCGCCATCCCGAGCGCCTCCAGGTAATCGACCGCCGCCGCGAGCCCGATCGCTTCCGCGATCGCCGGCGTTCCGGCCTCGAACTTCCAGGGAACCTCGTTCCAGGTCGTTCTCGAGAGGGTCACCCGGCTGATCATGCTGCCGCCTGTCAGGAAGGGCGGCATCCCGTCGAGCAGCGAGCGGCGCCCCCAGAGCGCTCCGATCCCGGACGGCCCGAGCATCTTATGGCCGGAGAGGGCGAGGAAATCGGCACCCAGCTCGCGCACCGAGACCGGCATGTGCGGCACGCTCTGCGCCGCGTCGACCAGGATCAGGGCGCCCGCGTCGTGCGCCAGGCGGGCGATCTCGGCGACCGGGTTGATCGTGCCGAGGGCATTCGAGACATGGCTGATCGCCAGCAGCTTCGGGCCACGTTGCAGGCGGCGGCGCAGGTCAGGGATATCGATCCGCCCGTCCTCGGTGATCGCCACGTACTCCAGCGCCGCGCCGGTCTCGGCCGCCAGCTGCTGCCAGGGAACCAGGTTGGCGTGATGCTCCATCTCGGTCGAGAGGATCAGGTCGCCGGGTCCCACGTTGGCGCGCCCCCAGGAGAAGGCGACCAGGTTGATTGCCTCGGTGGCGTTCCGAACGAAGATCAGCTCCCGGTCCGACGGCGCGCCGATGAACCCGGCCAGCCGCTTGCGTGCCCCCTCGAAGCGCGCCGTCGCGTCCTCCGACAGCTCGTAGATACCGCGGTGGACGTTGGCGTAGTGATGCCCGTACGCGTCGGCGATCGCTTCGATCACGGCGCGCGGCTTCTGGGACGAGGCCGCCGAGTCGAGGAAGGCGAGCGGCTTCCCGGATCGAGTCGGTCGCTCGAAGACCGGAAAATCGGCGCGCAGCGCGCTGCCGTCGAGCATCGAGGAGACTGCCGGGGAGACGGTCGCCATCGGTCTAGGCGTGCTGAGTGACGGGCTCGGGCGCTTCGTCACCGGCGCCGGGAGCCGCGCCCACCTGCTCGCGGACCCAGTCATAGCCGTTCGCCTCGAGCTGGTGGCTGAGCTCATCCCCGCCCGACATGACGATCTTGCCGTTGAGCAGAACGTGCACGAAGTCCGGCTTCACGTAGTTCAGCATGCGCTGGTAGTGGGTGATCATCAGCACTCCCATCGCCGGGTTGAGGGTCGCATTGATGCCCTCGGCGACCGCGCGCAGAGCATCGATGTCGAGCCCGGAGTCGGTCTCGTCGAGGATCGCCATGGTCGGGTTGAGGACCGCCATCTGGAGCATCTCGAGGCGCTTCTTCTCGCCGCCCGAAAAGCCATCGTTCACGTAGCGGCTGGCGAAGGTGGGGTCGATGTGCAGCAGCGCCATCTTCTCCTCCATCAGCTTGCGGAACTTCGCGAGCGGGATGCCTGTGTATTTCGGCACCTGCCCGGTCTCTGCCAGGGCCGGCAGCTTGGGGTGGTGCACCGCGTTGTAAATATTTCTCAGGAAGCTGGCGACCGTAACGCCCGGGATGGCGCTCGGGTACTGGAAGGCGAGGAAGACTCCCAGCCGGGCCCGCTTGTCGGGCGACATGCCGGGCTTGTTGGGCGACGCCCCGAGCAGGCTCTGCCCGCGCCAGGTGATGGTGCCGGCATCGACGTGATAGTCGGGATGGCCCATCAGCGTGTAGGCGAGGCTCGTCTTGCCGGACCCGTTCGGACCCATCAGGGCATGCACCTCGCCCTGCTTCACGGTCAGATCCAGCCCGTGCAGGATCTTCTTCTGACCGATGCTGACTTCCAGGCCGCGGATCTCGAGTGCCTCTGTCATGAGCGGCTGCGTCTACTCCTAGGCTTGCTTGGGCTGGATGGATGCCGCGGAGGCAGCCGAGGTAGCCGATGCGGCCGATGCGGCCGATGCGGCCGATGCGGCCGATGCGGCCGCGACGATCGCCGCGTGCTGGGCCACGCGTCGCTTGCGAACGGCCGGTGGGTAAGGAGGGCCGCCCGCGGTGGCAGCCACTTCGGCCAGAGTCGTCCCGCCCAGCGCCCCGCTCAACGATTCGAAGACGCGCTGGAAGACCTCGTGCACGCTGCACGGCTGCGGCCGATCGCAGGACTCCAGGTTGTCGGCACCAGCGCACGGCATCTCCAGGAGCGGCCCCTCGAGCGCGCGAACGGCGTCAGTCATCGGGATATCGGCGGGGTCGCGGGCCAGCCGGTAGCCACCCGCCTGGCCGCGCGTGGCGCTGACCAGGCCAGCGCGTCGCAGGTCGCCGACCAGCTGCTCCAGGTAGGCATGCGGCAGCTTCTCGGCCCTGGCGATGCCGGCCAACGAGATGGGGCCATTTCCATGCTGCCGCGCAAGGGTGACGAGCACGCGGATCCCGTATTCGGTGCGCGTGCTGATCTTCATAGCTCCACCTGGACCTCGTCGCCCTCGACGCGCGCTGGATAGGCGCGCACCGGTCGCACCGGCGGCAGGGCGAGCACCCGCCCGGTGAACAGGTCGAAGCGCCCGCCGTGGCGCGGGCACTCGACGCCGCTGCCATCTAGCTCTCCCTCGCCCAGGACGCCGCCGTCGTGGGTGCAGACGTTATCGATGGCACCCCACTCGCCGTCCTCGGTCAGGCCGATACAGAGCGACCGGCCATCGACCTCGACGACGCGCACGTTCCCCGGCGCGACCTCCGAGGTGTGGGCGACCGTCACGAACCCGGTCTCGGCCACTCGCTCGATGGCCATATCAGGCTGCCTCGCCGGCGAGCAGCTCCGACGAGCCGATGCGCGCGACCAGCGCTTCCAGGACGCGTTCGCGGATCGTCTCGTCTTCGATCTTCGAGACGACCTGCTCGAAGAAGCCACGCACGATCATGCGCTCCGCGTCGTCCGGATTGAGGCCGCGGCTCTGGGCGTAGAAGAGCATCACGGGGTCGATGGCGCCCGCCGTCGCGCCGTGGCCACACCGGATGATGTCGTTGTTCATGATCTCGAGCACCGGGATCGGTGAAGCACCGGCGTCGGTCGAAAGGAGCAGATTGCGGCACTCCTGGTAGGAGCTCGTGGCCCGCGCGTCGGGCTGGATCTTGATGACGCCATAGAAGGCCGCCTTGGCCCGGTCATAGAGCGCGGACAGGTAGAGCAGGTCAGAGGTGGTGTGCGACGCCGAGAGGTTCTGCACGCTGTTGATATCGATCTGCTGGTCCTCGCCCGCGGCCAGGATGCCGAGCAGGCGCGAGGTGCCTCCCTTACCCGACATCTGAACGTCGAGCCCCACCTTGGTCACCCTCGACCCGACCTCGGCGTTGAGGGTGGTGACATTGGCATCCTGCCCAACCACGACTCGCTGCGCGCCGATATTCCAGGTCCGGTCGCCCAGGCGCTGAAGGTTCGCGTAGCGGACGCGCGCGCCGTCGAGGGCATGAACGTCGACGATCCCGCCGAACCAGCCCGTGCCGCCGTCGGGTGAGACGACCTCTTCCAGCAGGGTGACGCTGCTGTCGCGCTCGGCGACCACTAGGCTGAGGGGGAAATACGCCACCTCGGCGCGGGCCAGCGCGCTGCGCGCCACCAACGTCCGATCGATCTCAACGCCGGCGGGCACGTACAGGAAGAGGCCGCCGGTCCAGGCCGCCTGCGCCAGCGCCCAGAAATGCGCGTGCGAGTCGAGCGAACCCTCGGCACCCAAGTAGCGGCGGACCAGGTCCGGATGCTCGCTCAGCGCAGTGCGAAGGTCAGTGAAGACCACTCCCAACGCCGCGTACTCATCCTCGAGCGCGCAATGCACGCCGCCGGCGGTGTCGAGCAGCTCGAGGTCGAGCGGCAGCTTGTCGAGAGACGCGCGACGCCACTCCTCCTCCTGCCCCGTCGGCCACGGCGTCGCCTCTGCGCGCTCCCACCAGGAGGCGCGCAGGGCGCGGAGCCAGTCGGGCTCGTCGTGATCGTCCGAGATGCGCGCGATCGTCGCCGCGTCGAGTGCGGCGACCGACGCCTGCAAGGTCATCGGTCTAGCCGACCGCGCCTTCCATCTGGAGCTGGATGAGGCGGTTCATCTCGACCGCGTACTCCATCGGCAGCTCCTTGACGATCGGCTCGATGAAGCCATTCACGATCATGGCGGCCGCCTCGGCCTCCGAGAGGCCGCGGCTCATCAGGTAGAAGAGCTGCTCCGAGCCAACCTTCGAGACGGTCGCTTCGTGCCCGATGGTGACGTCTTCCTCGTCGATCTCCATGTACGGGTAGGTGTCGGAGCGCGCCTCGTCGTCCAGGATCAGCGCATCGCAGCGCACCGTCGACTTCGAGTGCGTGCAGCCTGGATAGACCTTGATCAGGCCACGGTACGAGGTGCGCCCGGTCCCCTGCGAGATCGACTTGCTCGTGATCAGCGAGGTCGTGTTGGGCGCGGCGTGAATGATCTTGCCGCCGGCGTCCTGGTGCTGGTCGCTGCCGGCGAACGCAATGCTCAGCACCTCGCCGTGCGCTCGCTCACCTAGCAGGTAGATCGACGGGTACTTCATCGTCAGCTTCGAGCCGAGATTGCCGTCGACCCACTCCATCACCGCATCCTCATAGGCCACCGCGCGCTTGGTGACGAGGTTGTAGACGTTGTGGCTCCAGTTCTGGATGGTCGTGTAGCGCACACGCGCGCCCTTCTTGACGATGATCTCGACCACGGCGCTGTGCAGGCTGGCGGTCGTGTAGGTGGGAGCGGTGCAGCCCTCGACGTAGTGCACGCTCGACCCCTCGTCGGCGATGATCAGGGTCCGCTCGAACTGGCCCATGTTCTCGGTGTTGATCCGGAAGTAGGCCTGCAGCGGCAGCTCGACGTGGACGCCGGGCGGCACGTAGATGAACGAGCCACCGGACCAGACCGCGGTGTTGAGGGCCGCGAGCTTGTTGTCGTTGGCAGGGATCACGGTCCCGAAGTACTCGCGGAAGATCTCCGGGTACTTCTGAAGGGCCTCATCGGTCCCCAGGAAGATCACGCCCAGCTTCTCGAGATCCTCGCGGATGTTGTGGTAGACGACCTCGGAGTCGTACTGGCCACCGACCCCGGCCAGGTACTTCTTCTCCGCCTCCGGGATCCCGAGCTTGTCGTACGTGCGGCGGATGTAGTCCGGCACGTCGTCCCAGCTCTGGACCGCCTTGTCGGTGGCGGTGACGTAGTAATAGATGTCCTGGAAGTCGATCTGCGACAGGTCACCACCCCACGTCGGCATTGGCCGCGCCTCGAAATGGCGGTACGCCTTCAGTCGAAGGTCGGTCATCCACTGGGGCTCGCCCTTGATACGGCTGATCTCTGCCACGACCTCGGCATTCAGCCCCTTCTTCATGACATGAAGCGGCTTCATCTCAGAGTCGTGCCAGCCGTACTTGTAATTGTCCGGGATCTGGCTCAGGGCCGGATTGGGAAGGGCCATCATTCCTCGCTGGGTGGGTTCGCGCGAATCCCGACTGAAATGGTCGGTGTTGAGCCTCATTGTGCTCCCTCGGGCCTGCAGCGTCAATCCGGACCTGCCCCACAAGGCCGTCCTCGGCAGCCTCTCCAGTCCACCCATAACGCCACAGATCGGCCCATGACCGCACCGGCCCCGGCAGACGCGCGAAAACGTGCGGACCGGTCAAATCCGCATGGCCGCGGACGGATGTGCCGATGTACAGTCCGGCCATGACGGCAGGGTTGCAGGCCCCGCGACCTGCGACGGCGCGCGGCTCACGCTTCGCGGCAGCCCTACTCCTCGGCGGCCTGGTCGCCCTGTCGCTGGGCGTCTACGGCAGCATCCACGACCCGACGGGTCGGAGC
>JALYTG010000267.1 GCA_030854405.1 Chloroflexota bacterium
AGGTGACGCTGTCCGGGCCGGCGATCGCCTCGACCTCCTCGATCGACTCGCGGTGGATGACCGTGTGCATGTCGATGCCGGGATGGGCCCAGAACCGCAACCCCGCGAGGTCGGTGATTGCCGAGACGGTCGGTACGTCGAGGCGACCCCGCATGCGCAGCTCGCCGAACAGCTCGGTGGTGCCGGGATAGGTCGAGATCAGCAGGTCCGGGCGGCGGCGGTGGATCATCTTCAGCAGCCGCCGGCGCGAGAGCACGTAGCCGAGTCTGGCGACGAACCAACGGGTCGGAGGGAAGCGGGTGAGAAGGAAGTACTGCACCTCAAACGCCCAGGGAAGCCAGTTGAAGGCGACCCAGGAGCCGTCGCGCAGGACCCAGGTGATAAACCTGCCCATCTCCGCGAGGCCGTCGACGATCGTCACCTGCGCCTCGGGCTCCTCCTCCTCGATCTCCGCGGCGATCGCGCGCGCGGGCCCGTCGTGGCCCTCGCCGATGTCGGCGGAGACGATCAGCACGCGGCGTCCGGTCGGCTTCTCCTCCCAGTCGGCGGCGTTCGCCGGGGCCGCCCGGTGACCGTTCTCCGATGTTTCGTCGGAGCGCCGCCGGTACCAGTCGAGATAGAGGTGCGCCCCCTCGCTGAACGGGGTGACGGGCGCCCAGCCCAGCTCCCTGGCCGCACGGTCGCTGGAGACCTCCTTGCCCCCGAAGTCGCCGGCGCGCGATGGCACGTGGACCAGCTCGGTACCGCCCACCGCATCGCGAACCGTCTCGGCGACCTGGAGGATCGAGATCTCCTCGCTGCCGGCGAGGTTGTAGACGCGGTTCGCGGCCTCCGGTCGCAGCGCCCGCACGATCCCGTCGGCGAGGTCCTCGACGTAGACGAAGCGCCGCGACTGCTCGCCGCTCCCGGCGATCGTCAAGGCTTCGCCCGCCATCGCCCGGCGGACGAAGGCCGAGAGGACGGTGGCGCCGCGGGCCCGCGGACCGTAGGGGATTCCGAATCGCAGGATCGTCGGCTCGAGGTCGAAGAAGCGAGCGTAGGACTGGCAGTAGATCTCGCCCGCGAGCTTGGTCGCGGTGTAGGGGTGGCGCGGAGGGGGCGTCTCGGTCTCCTCGTCGACTGCCGTCTCCGGACAGTCGCTGTAGACCCAGATCGTGCTGCCGTAGATCACCCGCTTGACGCCGGTCAGCCGCGCTGCCTCCAGCACCGACATCACCCCGCGCGCGTTGATCTGCTCGGCCTTTCCGGGGTCGGCCTCGACCACGCCGACGTCGGCCACCGCCGCCAGGTGGATGATCGCGTCGCAGCCGCTGAACGCGCGGCTGAGCGCCCCGGTGTTGGTGACGTCGCCGCTCACCGCCCGCACCTGCTCGCTCGGGTGGTATGGGGAGGGCTCGAGGTCGAAGATCACCGGCTCGTGTCCGGCGCCGATCAGCTTGTCGACGACGTGGGAGCCGATGAAGCCCGAGCCGCCTGTGACCAGCACTCTCACTGCCCGTCAGCCTCCGCGGAGCGTCCGCCCCGGTAGTAGAGGGGAACGCACCAGTGGTGGGTGGAGACCCAATCGGTTTCGGGAAGGTCCACGGCGTGCCCCAGGATTCGATGACAGGGTTGGTCGTAGACCTTGCCGGTCGAATCGGACACAGGATCGAAGACGATGTACTTGTAAAGACCGGAGACCATTCCGTCGGGCAGCTGAAGGTGGGCGGGGTGCTCGGGGTCGAGCTCGCCGCGGGCGATCTCGTTCTTGACCTCGACGATCTGCTCGAGCCGCTCGAGACCCAATATCCCGATCGCAGCCGTGAACTCGCTCATCCGCGCGTTCGTCCCCTGGACCTCGTAGTCGGGCTTGCCGTAATTGCGAAACGGGCGCGCGAACGCCGCCAAGTCGTCGTGTCGGGTGACCAGCACACCACCCTCGCCGGTTGAGATCGTCTTCGTCGCATAGAGCGAGTAGACGCCCGCGTCTCCCCAGGAGCCCGGCCGCCGGCCGTTCCAGGAGGCGCCGTGCGCGTGGGCGCAGTCCTCGATCAGGAAGATGTCGTTCTCCCGGCAGTAGGCGGCGATCTGCTCGACGTCGAAGGCGATGTGCCCGCCGATATGGACAAGCCAGACGGCGCGCGGTCGATGCCGCTCGGCCTTCTGCTCGAAATCGCGAAACGACATGCAGAGGTCCTCGCGGTTGCAGTCCACGAACTCGACCCTGCCGCCCGCGTTGAGGACCGACAGGGGCGTGGCCATGAAGGTGTTCGAGGGGCACAAGACGACCTGATCGCGGACGTCGGCGAAGCGAAGGGCCGCGGCCGCGCCGCCGGCCCAGCTTGCGGTCGCCACCGAGGCGAGGCCGTTGTGCTGCTCCCATTCGCGCTCGAAACGATCGAGAAGCTCCCCCTCGCTCCAGCGCTCGGAGTCGAGGACCTGGTCCCAGAGCTCGTGCAGGCGGGCGCGATCGCGGTGATCGAAGCCGATGCTGAACTGAGAGAAGTCGGGCGCCAGGCTGCCCTCCGGTTGCGCTGAGCGATCTCCGATCAACCCTGTTCCCTTACAAGCTCACCGCGACCGTAAGCGCCACAATCCCGGCCGCACTGGCCGCGATGAGCGCAGAATGGCTCAACGCGCCGGCCACAAGTCCAACCATCAGGGCCGCCCCAAAGAAGAGGATTCGATTCAGGATCACAGACGTCCATCGATGAAGTCGGCGCCCTGGCTGCCGGCACGCTAAGGGCGCGACCTAATCGGAGCCTAAAGGTGCGTGCGGCGCTGCGCGGCGTGCTTGCGGAGGCGGCTGGACCAGCGTAGGGTGAACGAAAGCCAAGCGAAGGAGCCCAAATGCCAAATATCGAGATAAAGAACTTTGACTCCCCGGATGAGGTGCGGCCGTTCGAGGGCAAGGGTCAGGCCGAGGTAGTCAAGGTCGGCGGCCAGGTGGTCGGCCGCGCCACCTTCGAGCCCGGCTGGAAATGGTCGGACAACGTGAAGCCGATCGCCGGCACCGACTCCTGCCAGACCCTGCACACCGGCATCTGCCTTTCCGGCCAGATACAGTTGAGTTCGACGGCGGGCAGGAACTCACGATCGGTCCTGGCGACGTCGTCGTCATCGA
>JALYTG010000091.1 GCA_030854405.1 Chloroflexota bacterium
GCGTCCTACCACGCCGGCAGCGTCAACTCGCTGCAGCTCGAGATCCAGCCGTTCGCCTGGCTCGACGTGGTCGACGCCGGCGATGCCCCGATTGTCCCCTCCAACCTGCCGCGGGCGCACGAGGTGATCCGTCGCAAGGTGGCGGAGGTGACAGCCTCCGGCGCGGTGCCGATCTTGCTCGGCGGCGATCATTCGATCACCTTCCCGTCGGCATCGGCGGTGGCCGCTGCGATGGCGCCGCGCCGTCTCGGGATCGTCCACTTCGACGCACACGCCGACACCGCCAATACGACGTGGGGGGTTCTCAACTCGCACGGCACGCCGATGCGACGCCTCCTCGAATCCGGCGCGGTCGAGGGGCGCAATTTCGTCCAGGTGGGGCTTCGTGGCTACTGGCCGCCGCCGGAGACGGTCGACTGGATGCGGGAGCACGGCCTGCGCTGGCACCTCATGACCGAGATCGAGGAGCGCGGCGCCGAGGCCGTCGTCGCCGACGCGATCGCCGAGGCGCTCGACGGTCCGGAGGCGATCTATCTCTCCGTCGACATCGATGTCATCGATCCGGGGATGGCGCCGGGGACGGGCACTCCCGAGCCGGGCGGGATGCTGACGCGCGAGGTGCTGCGCGCGATCCGCCAGATCGTGAGCGCAGTTGATCTCGTCGGCATGGACGTGGTGGAGGTGGCGCCGGCCTACGACATGTCGGATGTGACCGCCGCGGCCGCGCACCGCTGCGTAATGGAGGCGATCAGCGCCCTCGCCGCGAAGCGGCGGGCCGCCGGGGCAGCTCCGCGCGGCCGCGCGGCGGCGCGTCCGGAGCCATCAGGCGGCTGAAAAGCGGGAGGCCTCTCCGGTCACCGGGATGGGACCGTCGCATTGGATGCTGGGGCCGCGAGCTAGTTGGTCGGCACCGTGATCAGCTGCGCCTCCTTGGCGCCGGCCGCGTTATCAATGCTGACGATCATCAGGCCCTTCGGCCGGGTCTTCGCAAACTCCGCCGTGTTGATCGATAACTGCACGCTGGCGGTCGCTCCGGGAGCGACCGTGACGAACTGGCCCTGGCTGATCGCCGGCGTGTACGCGTTGTACGCCGCCGAGCTGCCGACCACGTCGAACTCGGCTCCCTGGACCGAGAAGGTTGTGGCCGTGTAGGCGAAGCTGGGGTTGGCGGCGGTCAGGTCGGTCTGGTCGGTGAGGAAGGGCAGCAGCACCGTGCTGCTATCGGTCGGGGCACTGGCCAGGAAGAAGATGCTTCCCTTACCCGTCTTCAAATCGAAGACGAAGCTGCCGAGGCGGCCGTCGAACGTGCCGGTGGTCACGGCCCCGAAGTCGGCGCCGACCACGGCGTAGTCGTTGGTGCCGTCCTCGTTGGTGTCGAGGTACACTTCGAAGTCTCCGACAGACGCGTTCGACCATCGGTCGTAGCCGTTGACTGCAAGCACCACGAGCTGGCTACCACCACCGAAGTCGAATGACTGGACGCCCACCGCGCGCGTGTCGATCGGGCTGCTGAAGCTCTCCTCGGAATCGGCGAGACCCCATGCATACACATCGGCCGTCCCCGGAATGACTCCGCCGCGGTTGGTCACCTGCGCCACTGCCCGGGGCTTGCCGGTATTCAGCTTGCTCGTCAGGGTCGTCGCGACCGAGGAGAGGCTGCGAGGCACGAGGTAGTACGGGACGCGCAGCTTCGGTCGGGCGTGCCCCTGGTCGAGGACGATATTGCCGGCGACCTGTCGGAAGCTGTCAGAGTTGCCCACGCTCGCGGCCGGCGCGTTCAGCGTGACGTTGACGCTTGCCGCGCCGCCCGCGGGAACCGTGACCGAGGTCGACCCGAGCGCAACGCTGGCCGGGGCTGACTCGCCGGCCGTCTCCGTGCTCAGGGTGACGGTCACCGCCGAGCCATCGTGGTTGTGGACGGTCAGCGCCCTGGTGGCCGAGAAGTTCGCGCCCAGCTCCGCATAGCCAAAGCTGAGGCTGGCGGTGCCCGGGTCACCCGTCGCCACGACCTGGGTGGATGTCGATCCAATCGGTTGAACAAGGCCCGTCCCGGCGCGGCTGACGCGGTATTCGATGACCCCAGCCGGCGATCCGGTGTTGACGATGGCGGCCTTGATCTCCTCGGCCGTCCAGCCCGGATGGGCCTGGCGCGTCAGCGCCGCGACTCCGGCGACGTGAGGCGCCGACATCGAGGTGCCACTGATCCGCGTCCCCTGGTTACCCGACCCGACGAGGGTCGATTGGATGGAAACGCCAGGCGCGGTGATATCGGGCTTGAGGGCCGAGTCGCCGTTGCGCGGTCCGCCCGAGCTGAAGCTCGCGAAGTGCTGGTAGTTCGGGTTGGCGATCTGGATGGCGGCCATGGTCGTGCTCCCGCCGTCGGCGGCCAGCAGCTTCTCGGGGTCATCCGTGGCGCTCGCGCCGATCACGCCGCGCACGCCCAGGAATGGGATGGTGACGTTGAACGGCTGGCCGGTATCGGGGTTCGAGGTGATGGGCCCTTCGAACGGTGGGTAGCCGGCGTCAGAATTGATCATTGCCACCGCGGCCGCTCCGGCCTGCTGGCCGTAGATGGCGCGGGCAGCGCGTGCGCAGGTACCGCGCTGGGTCACGACCAGCTTGCCCGCCACATTCGAATTGACGTACTCCTGTGGATCGCAGCCGAGAGACACGTTGCCGCCGGCGTCACGGAGCACGACGATCGGCACTGAGCTCCTGAGAAGCGCGGCGCTGTTCGAGTTCTGTCCATTGATCGTCTGGCCGGTGGAGAGACTGAGCGCGGCGCCCGGAGTGCTCGCGATCGTGTCGAGGGCGGCGACACTGATTGCGCCCGTGGCGGTGGCGGGCGACCCGCCGATGTACGGGCTGGGGCCCTCGTTGCCCGCCGAGGCGACGACGATCACGCCGGCGGCGGCGGCATTGTTCGACGCGACCGCCGCCGGATCATCCCCGCGCCCGAGCGCTGAGCCCAGGGACATGTTGATGACGTCCATGTCATGGTCGACTGCCCAGTCGATCGCGTCGACCGTCAGGCTGGTCGACCCCGCGCAGCCGAAGACGCGCAGCGCGTAGAGATCGGCCTCCGGAGCAACGCCCGGACCGACCGTGAAGGCGTTGTTGTGGGTCGACTGGTTGTACGGCCCGTGGTACGTGGCGCCCGCGGCGGTCACCCCGAATCCGGCAGCCGTGCCCGCGGTATGCGAACCATGGCCGTCACAATCAAGTGGGTTCGGATCGGGATGCGGCACGGTGAGCGCGGGAATATCTGAGCTGGCATCGTAAGTGTCGCCCGAAAAGTCGAAGCCGCCCTTCACTTTTGGCGCGTCGGGCCCGAAGAGCTTCTTGTCGGCCCGCCGGGTATCGGCCTTGTCGGCCTTCTGGAAAGCCGCGGCGGTGCCGGGCCCGCCGAAATCGGCATGCGTGTAGTCGATCCCGCTGTCGATCACTGCGACCTTGATCCCCTTGCCGGTGAAGCCATACGTCTGCCAGACCGCCGGTGCTCCGATGTAGGGCACGCTGTTGGCGTTGTTCAGCGTCATTGGCCGCAGGCCATGGATTGCCACGACGTTCGGCAGCCCGGCGAGTGATGCCAGCTCCTTGCGCGCGATACCTACCCTGATGCCGTTGTACGCGGACTGCACCTGGCTCTGGATCGTTCCGCCGCGCACGGCGATGTCGTGGGTGATCGCGTCCTGGTGAGCCTTCAGATTCGCCTTGATCGCGCCCTTCTGCTGGCCGTTCAGCCGGCGGCCCGGAGCCTTGCTCTCAGCGACGGCCACGGGATCGCCAGACAGCTCGAGCATGACGGTGACCGTTGCCGAATCGTCGAGGCCGATGGGCAGAACCTGCGGGTCAATGCTGCCCTGGATGGGTGACCGCTCAAAGCGGCCGGCAGCCGGACCCTGGGCCAGCGTGCTGCTGGGAACGCAGAGTGCCAGCGCGATGATCAGCACAAGGGCACGTCGCACGAATAGAAACCTCGCTCGGGAATTGCGGGGCCGCTGCGCTGGCGGCGCGCGGCGAAACTGGGCTCGGACCGATGGGCAATCCGAACGCTACCCCTGGGTTCCCAGTCGTCAACCGCCCGTTCGTACCGCCGGAGCCTAGGCTAGGCAGTCAGCCCGTGACCTCAAAGCTCGTTCGCGCCGCAGGCTCGCCGTTGCGCGTCACCCGCACGATGTACTTCCCCGGTTTGAGGTTCTCAAACTGGAAGTAGGTCCAGCCGGTGCAGTCGCTCTTGCAACGGATCTGGGCGAGGTCGATGCTCCCATCCGCGATCGGCTCGCCTGCGGCGGTCGTGATCGCGGCACCGAGCGCGTCGCGAGCGCTGCCGTGGCGGAAGCCAACCCAGATCCAGACGTCGCCGCTGTTCGTCTGGCCGCTCGCGGTGCAGCCGTTGAGGTCCGCAGCGCCGGGTTTGCACGCCGCCGCGTGCGCCTGGAACCCGTCGGCGAACGCGACCGAGCCATCGCTCGCCTGTGGCGTGCTGCTCGGGCCGGCCGAGTCACTGGGCGCCACGCTGGAAGTCGCAACGCCCGTCGGCTCGGCGCTGAGGGTGGGGCTTGGAGTGGGCGTCAATCCACCCACCCCACGGTCATTGAAGAGCCCCGCCAGGAGGGCGCCGCCGAAGAGGGCGACCACCCCAAGCACCAGCAGGCCGACCACGGCGAGCGCACTCACGCGGGTGCGCTGCGGCTCTTCGAGATCGGCTTCGTAGGAGTAGTACGGGTCCTCGGCGGCATATGCCGCATCGTCGTAGTAGTCGACATGCTCTGGATCTTCACGCTGCGCGTAGCTCGGCTCGACGTAAGGCGCCGCTTCGTCGGGGACAGGAGGCTGCGGCTCCCAGCTTGACGGGGGGAGGGGCGCCACCAGTGGCTCTTCCTCCTCCGAGACGAGCTGGCCGCGGCGCAGCGCGGGCTCGATGGGGGGCGCCTCGCCCTCGGGTGGCTCACCGCGAGAGCGATCCACGCGCGCCACGGACGGCTCATCGGCAGGCCGCGCCACCGCGCGGTCCTCCGGTTCAGGGCTGAAGGTCTCGTACCCGCCTTCCCGCGTGGCGGCTGCGGCACCGGGGAGTGCCCCCCGGCGATATGGCTCGTCCATTGGACGGCGCATCCGGACACGCTCCTGCAGCTCATCTCGATCGAGCCCGCGCGGGCGAGCGCGTGCGTCGGCGGGGATGGGCGATCCGCACAGAGTGCAGAACGCCGCCGGGGCCGTGGATCGATGGCAGGTCGGGCAGCGGATCTCGCCAGGCTTCGGCGTGGCCATGGGAGGGCATTGTGCACGCCGGCCGTCGATGTTGCACGTGCACACCGCGGCATGACGAAGCGCGGGGCTAGGCGCCGGGGCGTTTCCACTCGCTGCCGTCGGCGAAACGTTCGCGCTTCCAGATGGGCAGGCGCTCCTTGATCGCCTCGATGACGTACCGGTTGGCCTCGTACGCGACGCCCCGATGTGGCGCGGCAGTGACGATCGCCACGGCAGCCTCACCGATCGGCACCACCCCGACGCGGTGCACCACCGAGGCGGCCGCGCCCCAGCGCTCCTCCACCTCAGCGACGATCTCCGCCAGGACCGATTCAGCCATCTCTGGATAGGCCTCGTATTCGAGCTCGAGCACCTCGCGCCCATCGTCGGCGCGGTTCCGGGCGCGGCCCACGAAGGTCACCACCGCTCCGTGCGCAGGGACCGCAATCGACGCCAGGATGCCGATGTCGATCGGTCGATCGGTCAGCCCCACGGTCGCGGAGCCGCCGGCCACCGGTGGCAGAAAGGCGATCTCGTCTCCGTCGGCCAGGTGCTCCTCCCATTGGGCGTACGCACCGTTGCGAGCAGCGCGCACGTACGGCCGGTGCGCCCCCAGGGCGGGAGCACGCTCCGCGAGCGCGAGCCAGGCATCGTTCAGGGAAGCATCACCGGACAGGTCGAGCTCCGTGCGCTCCCCGGCCAGCTCGCGCAGCGAGGCGAAGCAGCGCACGACGACGCGCATCAGACCGGCACGCCGGTGAGATAGGTGATGCTCGCTCCCGCGATCAAGCCGGCGATGACCAGCGCCAGGCCGATGTAGAGGAGGCCGGTGCTCGCCTGCAGGGAGGCAGCGCGGCTGGCGAGGATGGCCAGCACGGTGATTCCGATCGGCAGGAGGGTGCCGGCGATCAGGCGCAGCCAGGTGAGCCACGCCAGGGTTCCTTTCAGCGGCTCGCCGCCGACCACCATCAGCGCGGCGCCGAAGGCGGCGGCCTGCAGGACCAGCGCGCCGATCAGCAGCCACATCATGCGACGCAGGGGCCGCGGACTCAGCTGCGGCGTGACCAGGTACCAGTGCCCAAGCAGCATCGCCGCGTTCACGGCACCCAGCGCCAGGGCGGCGAGGATCAGCTGCCCGGCGAACAGGGCCACGCCGTCGGTCGCGCCGGCGAGTGCGAGGACGAGCATGGCCGCGAAGCCGACCAGCGAAGTGGCCACCGCGATCGCCCCGCGCGGAAGCGTGACGTGCGACCCGACGAGCTGAGCCGCGAGGTAGATGACGTTGCCGCCAAGGAAGAGGACGACGAGCGGCCGCCGCAGGTCCGCCGTGCGGGCCGCCGCCACGCCGCCGGGTAGGTTGAGGTCGCTGAGGAGCAGGATCGCCGCGCATCCCATCAGCAACCAGGCCATGAAGAGCCGGTAGCCACGGGTCGTGCCTCCCAGCAGCTCGGTGAGGCCGACCACGAAGAGGGTTCCTGCGGACAGAGCGGCCCAGAAGATCCAGTTGACGAAGGGGAGGGCCTCGATCGACACCGCGCCGCCGAGTATAGCGACGGGCCCGCGAGGGTCCGGAGGCGCGCGAGGGTCAGCGACTCTCCCGCAGACTGCCGCTGGTGGCGAGGCTTCCGGTGAGGCCGATCTCGACCCAGCCATCGGGGCCAACCCGGGTGAGGAAGGTCTCGACCGGCTCCGTGGCAGGCGGAATCACGGCTGCGCCGGTCCGCACATCGAAACAGCCGCCGTGCCAGGCGCAGACGAGCAGCCCGTCGCGCTGATCGAACCCCGCCTCGGTCAGGGGGAAGTCGCGGTGGCTGCAGTTGTTCTGCACGGCGAAGAACTCGCCAGCGTGCCTCACCAGCACGACTGGCGTACCGTCGATCTCGACCGGGATCAGCTCGCCGTCGCGCAGCTCCCCGGCGGGCAGCACGCGCACGAAGCGCGTCGCCAAGCCGCTCATCAGCTCGCTACAGCGGACGGGCGATCGCCAGCAGGCGCGGCTCGGTCATATCCTCTATCGACCAGCGCAGCCCCTCCCGGCCCAGCCCGGACTCCTTCACGCCGCCGTACGGCATCGGATCGATGCGCCAGGTGGGCACGTCATTGACGATCACCCCGCCGACCTCCAGCTCGTCGTGCGCGAGCAGGGTCCGCTCGAGCGAAGAGGTGAAGACCCCGCACTGCAGGCCAAAGCGGCTCGCGTTGATCTCCCGAACAGCGTCCTCGAACGAATCGACCGCAAAGAGGTTCACCACCGGCGCAAAGACCTCCTCGCCACAGACGCGAGCGTCGCGCGGCACGTCAACCAGCACCGTGGGTGGGTAGAAGCGCCCGTCCGGGTCGCCGCCGGCCAGCGCCCGCGCTCCCCCCTCGAGCGCCTCGCGCACCCATTCGTGCGTGCGCCGGACAGCCTTGTCGTCGACCATCGGTCCCAGGTCGGTTGCCGGATCGAGCGGGTCGCCGCTCCGGACAGAACGGACCTTCTCGACGAAGCGTCGCTCAAACTCGCCGTAGATCTCCCGCACGACGTAGATGCGCTGCACGCTGATGCAGACCTGACCGGCGTAGGCGAAGGCGCCGAACACCAGCCGATTCACCGCCCAATCGAGGTCAGCGGTCTCGTCCACGATCGCCCCGGCATTACCGCCGAGCTCCAGGACCACCTTCTTGCGGCCGGCCTCGGCCTTCATCTTCCATCCGACCGATGGAGACCCTGTGAAGCTCAGCAGCTTGAAGCGATCGTCGCCCACCATCCGATCGCCCGTGGGCCGATCCATGGGCAGGACCGACACCGCCCCCTTCGGCAGGTCCGTCTCGTCGATGTACTGCGCCACGCGCAGCATCACGAGCGGGTCCTTGGTCGGCGGCTTGAGCACGATGCTGCAGCCGGCGGCGAGTGCCGGGGCCACCTTGTGCGCCGCCAGATTGAGCGGAAAGTTGAAGGGGCTGATGCCCGCCACCGGCCCGATCGGGTAGCGGCGCACGATCCCGCTCCCCGACTCGCGCGTCAGCAGCTCGGCCAGCTCATCGGTGTCCCGCTCGATGCAGGCGGCCACGTGGGCCAGCGCGTCGCGGCGTTGGTAGCTCGCCAGCCGCCGCGTCTTCGCAAAGGCGTCCACCGCGGCGACGGTCGCGCGTTCCAGCTCATCGGGGCCCGCCTGGAAGGTGCTGGCAACCAGCTCGTCGTTCGCCGGGTTACGCACCTCGAGCGGGGATCCTGCCTCCACGAACTCGCCGGCGAGGTAGATCGGGACGATCGATGCGGCAACTTCGGTGGTCATGCCGGCATTCTAGGCGCCCGCGACGAATCAGCCCCGAAGCTCAACCGGTGGGGTGGCGCAGATCAACCGCACGCACGACGATGTCACCCGCGATCCGATCGTGGAGGCCCCGGCCGAGCCGATCCCGGGCGGTGGAACCGAATAAGGCGATCGCCCACAGCAGCCCCACCCCGATCACCACCGACCACGGGAT
>JALYTG010000092.1 GCA_030854405.1 Chloroflexota bacterium
GCGCGAAGCTGCGCGTCGCCGAGAAGCTCGCCAGCGCGAGCGCATAGGAGGGCCACAGATGAGCAAGGGTCGATCTCGCCACCAGGCCAGCCGACGGCGGATGTACAGCGCTCGCCAGCGCGAGCTCCGCGAACGGCGCGTGCACGCTGCCACGGACGAGCAGCACTGGCTCGGCGATGGCGTCGCCGCGATCGAGGTCGAGGAGGGGCTCGACTTCGAGGCGCCAACCTCGTGGACGGTCCGCGAGGGCCGCACGAGCGCCGCCTAGCAGATGGCCGTCATCGGAGCGCATCCCGCCACCGGTCTATCGATCCTCGTGCGGAGGCCACGCCCTCGCGCACGGCTCAAGGCGCCGACCCGCATCCGTCGCGCCTCTGCCGGACGGCGGCGCCGCGAGATGACGAATGTCTCCGGTTTCCTGATCGCGATCGCGGTGGCGGCCGCGGTGGCGCTCTTCTATCTGACCCAGTCGAGCCACGTCGCCGCGATCGGCTACGAGATCGACAACCTCCAGGCCACGCTCGCCCAGACGCGCGCGCAGCAGCAGCAGCTGATCTGGAATATCGGCCGCGCGCGCTCGCCCTCTCAGATCGAGGATCGCGCCCGGAAGGAGCTGAGGCTGGCGCCGCTGGCGCCGGGCGCGATCCGCTTCGCCTCGAGATCCATCGATCCAACCCGCTGACGATTAGCCGTCGCCCGACTGGGCAGCGAACGGAGAGCCATGCTCGCCAGGACCGATAGTCGTGCCCGCGCCCTGGTCCTCCTGCTGGTGATGACCATCGTCGCCGGCGGGATCTCGACGCGCCTCGTCTGGTGGCACGTCTTCGAGCGCGACCGACTGGTCAGCATGGCCCTCGACCAGCTGGCCCAGAACCAGGAGATCCCAGCAAGGCGTGGCGAGATCCGGGACGCCCACGGCGAGCTGCTGGCGACCTCGGTGGAGCTGCAGTCCGTCTTCGCCACGCCGCCGGCCATCAAGAGTCCCGGCCTGGTCGCGGCGCTGCTGGCCCAGGTGCTCGACATGCCGGCGGCGGAGTTGCGAGTGCGGCTCGAGAGCGACAAGCCATGGGTCTGGCTGAAGCGCCGCGTCAGCCTCAAGGCGGCCGAGATGGTTCGTACGCTGGACCTGCCTGGGGTCGGGATGCTGCCGGAAACGGAGCGCGTCTACCCGATGAGCGGGGTCGCCGACGGCACCACCATCGCCGCCCAGGTGATCGGCTACGTCAACGTGGATGGCAAGGGCCAGTACGGCGTCGAGGGCGCTGAGAACGCAATGCTCGGGGGCTCGCCCGGCTCGGTCACCGCGCAGGAGGATGTGGTCGGGCGCCGCATCGCCGACTCGGCCTATCAGCTCAGCGCACCGGTGGACGGCTCTGACCTGACGATCACCATCGACGCCGGCGTCCAGCATCTGCTCGAGAAGGAGGTCTACGAGACCTACAAGAGGAACCACGCGGTCGGCGCCACCGGTCTGATCATGAACGTGCGAACCGGCGCCATCGTCGGCCTGGCGAGCTTCCCCTCCTTCGATGCGAACGCCTACCAGGCGACCGACCCGGAACGCTTCACCAGCCCTGCCGTGAGCCGCCAGTACGAGCCCGGATCGGTCATGAAGGCGTTCACCATCTCGGCTGCCCTCGATGCCGGCGCCGTGACGACGAGTGACAAGTTCGTGGACGAGGGCACGCTGCAGGTCGGCAACATCACGATCCGAAACGCGGATCGGTTCAACTTCCCCTATGGTCACGGGCCACTCACGCCGGCCGATGTGCTGAAGCTCTCCAACAACATTGGCGCGGCAAAGATCGGCCTGCAGCTCGGGCCGCAGAAGCTCTATGAGGCGTTCCGCCGCTTTGGCTTCGGGGCGCCGACCGGTGTCGACATCGTCGGCGAGGCGAGCGGCGTGGTGTGGAACCCGGACGGGCCGAACGCCTCGGGCGACCTGACCGCAGCGCAGAACGCGTTCGGCCAGGGTCTCTCGGTCACCGCCATCCAGCTCGCAGCCGGGTACGCCGCCATCGCCAACGGCGGGACACTCGTCACTCCGCATGTTGTGGCCGGTTGGACCGATCGGAAAGGCGCCTATCACGAGGTGCAACAGCCCGCGGGCGAGCGGATCATGCGCGAGGCGACCGCGCACACTGTCCTGAAGCTGCTCACGGGTGCGATCGACGACGGGATCGCGAAGGGCGCAACCATCCCCGGCTACTCGATCGCAGGGAAGACGGGCACCGCCGAGATCGCGGGCCCTGTCGACGTCAAGGTGCCGGATGGGGTCGACGCGAAGGGGCATCCGAAGACGAAGATCGAGCAGCGGTGGCGCTACATCGAGGGCTGGATCGACTCGAGCTTCATCGGCATCTCGCCGGCCAGCGACCCGCAGCTGGTGACCCTGATCCTGATTCATCGCCCCACCACCTGGGGTCGGTACGTGATGGCCGAACGTCCGGAGGAGGTCTACGCGCAGCTGATGCCGCAGCTCCTCGACTATCTCGCCATCCCGCCGGATCGGCCGCTCAACCCGGTGGCTCGGCCATGAGGCTGCTAGACTCGCCGGGAGCTCGCAGCATGGTTTTCGTGCCTCCGTCGATCCGCCTGGAAGATCTGTTGGCTGCAACGGGTGGCCACCTCATCGGGACGACGACCGTCAGCTCCTTCTCCACCGCAGCCGTCGATTCGCGTCGGGTCACCCCGGGCTGCTGCTTTGTGGCGCTGCGCGGAGAGCGGGTCGACGGGCACCGCTTCGCGGCAGACGCCGTTCGCGGCGGTGCGGCCGTGCTCTTGGTGGCCCGACCGGTCGACCTGCCGGTCGGCGCGCAGGCCGCGGTGGTGCAGGTCGCCGATCCCCTGCGCGCGCTCCAGGACCTGGCCGCATGGTGGCGCTCGCGGAGTCCCGCCCGCGTGGTGGGCATCACCGGCTCGACCGGCAAGACGATCGCAAAGGAGATCGTCGCCGACGTGCTCGCGCGCACGCTCGGCGTGCTGCGCAACGAGGGGAACCTGAACAGCGAGTCCGGGCTGCCAATGACCCTGCTGCGCCTCGAGCCTGCGCACGAGGCGGCGGTCCTCGAGATGAGCATGTACACCGTCGGCGAGATCGCGCGCCTGGCGGAGATCGCCCGCCCGGAGGTCGGTGTCGTCCTGGCCGTCCATCCGACCCACCTTCAGCGCGCCGGCAGCATCGAGGCGATCGCGCAGGCCAAGGGGGAGCTCCCCGCAGCGCTTCCGACAGACGGCCTCGCCGTGCTCAATGCCGACGACTCGCGGGTGGCGGCCATGCGCAAGCAGACCAGGGCAGAGGTCCGCACCTTCGGCCTCGCCGCGAGCGCCGACGTCCGCGCGGGCGAGATCGTCTCGCACGGCGTGGCCGGCACAGAGTTTACGGTGCACGCTCGCTGGGGCAGTCGCCGGGTGCGCAGCGCAGTCCCCGGGCGCCACCTCGTCCCGCACGCGCTGGCCGCGGTCGCGGTCGCGGAGCGCTTCGGCGTGCCGATGAATGAGGTTGCGGCCGCTCTCGCGGTCGGAAGCTCGGCCGCTCACCGTATGCAGCTTGCGGAGGCGGCTTCCGGCGCGACGGTGGTCGACGACACGTACAACGCCTCGCCCGTTTCCATGGCGGCGGCGCTCGACTTTCTGGCCGAGACGCCGGTGCCCGCCGGGCGCCGTCGGCTGGCGGTGCTGGGCGACATGCTGGAGCTCGGGCCGGATGAGGAGCGCCTGCACCGCGAGATCGGGACGAAGGCGGCTGGCATCGTCGACGCCCTGCTGGCGGTGGGTCAGCGCGGACGCTGGATCGCCGACGCCGCGCGCGCGGCGGGCCTCGCCAACATCAGCTTCGCAGTCGACGCCGAGGAGGCCGGCCAGGTCCTCGATCGCTACCTCGCGCCGGGACCCGGTGACCTCCTGCTCGTCAAGGGGTCGCGTGGGATCGAGCTCGACCTGGTGGTCGATGGACTGGTCGGCGCGGGCGTTGGTCGATGAGCATGCTCTCGATCGTCACCGCGCTGATCCTTGCCTTCGCGGGCGTGGTGCTCCTCGGACCTATTTACATCGGGCTCTTGAGCAGGCTCGGCTTCGGCAAGCAGATTCGCACCGACGGGCCGGAGGGACATGTCAACAAGGCGGGGACGCCGACGATGGGCGGCATGTTGATGGTGATCATCGTCATGTTCCTGGCCATGGCCCTGCGGATCGAGGACGTCTCGACCCTCACGCCGATGCTGACCCTGGTCGGGGTGGGCATCCTTGGCGCGATCGACGATTTCGTCAACGTGCGGACGGGCTTCGGCATGCGCGGCCGCTACAAGCTGGTCTGGCAGACCGTCGTCGCGCTGCTGGCGGGCTGGTACATCCAGCGACACTTCCACATCACGGGGATCAACATCCCACTCGTCGGCCAGTTCGAAATCGGTGCTGTCCTGTTCGTGTTGTTCGTGGCCTTCGTCATCGTGGGTGCGAGCAACGCGGTCAACCTGACGGACGGCCTTGACGGGCTGGCCGGCGGTGTCCTGATCTTCAGCTTCGTGGCCTATCTGCTGATCGCGCTCGTCGCGGTTCCGGGCACCAAGATCTCGCAGCCGAACCTGGCCATCTTCTGTGCCCTGATCATCGGCGCGCTGATCGGCTTCCTCTGGTTCAACGTCCATCCTGCCCAGTTGTTCATGGGCGACTCCGGCGCGCTGGGGCTGGGCGCCACGCTTGCCGTGGTGGCCACCATCACCGGCCAGCTGCCGATCCTGTCCGTCATCGGGATCGTCTTCCTGGCTGTGATCATGAGCGTCGTGCTGCAGGTGGTCTCGTACCGCACCCGGGGGCGCCGCATCTTCCGAATGGCCCCCCTCCAGCATCACTTCGAGCTGCTGGGGTGGGCGGAGGAGAAGATCACGGTCCGTTTCTGGATCGTCTCGGCCCTGGCGGGCCTCCTCGGCTTCAGCCTATTCCTTGGCAGCGCGAACGCGTTCTAGATGAGACCGATGACAACCGCCCCACGGATCCATAGCGTCGCCGACCTTGCTGGCCGTCGCGCGGTCGTGCTCGGGCTGGCTCGATCCGGCCTCGCGGCGGCGCGCTTCCTCGTCGGGGCCGGCGCGGTCGTCTCGGTCTACGACCGGCGTCCGGCGTCGGAGCTGGCCGAGGCGGTCGCGGCGCTCGCGGGCAAGCGCGTCCACCTGGCGCTCGCGGTCTCACCCGACGATGCGCGGCAGCTCCTTGCCGATGCAGAGCTGGTCGTCACCAGCCCCAGCGTCTCACCGCGTTTTCCGACCACGGACGAGTGGCTCCGCGCCGCGCTGCTCAGCGCGGAGGCCCGCGGGATCGAGGTGGTGAGCGAGGTCGAGCTCTTCCTGCGATTGACTCGCGCCCGGGTGCTTGCAGTGACCGGCACCAAGGGGAAGACGACGACCGCCTCCATTCTCGACGCGATACTCAACGCCGACCGGATCGCCCACCTGCTCGGAGGCAATATTGGGCGGCCGCTGATCGAGGAGGTCGAGCATCTCTCTGCCGCCGATTGGGCGGTGCTCGAGCTCTCAGAGCTGCAGCTGCCCACCATCACACGGGGCGCCGAGGTGGCCGTCTATACGAACATCGCCGCCGACCATCTCGACCGGCACGGCTCAGTGGAGGCCTACCGCGCGGTGAAGGCGCGCCTCGCAGAGCTGAGCGGCGACGGAGCGATCGTGCTCAATGCCGACGACCCGGGATGCCTCGAGCTCGCCGTGCAGCTCAGTGGCGCCTCGCTGCATTGGTACGGTCTCGGGGGGGAGCACGAGGCCACCGTCGCCGACGGCTGGCTGCTGCTTGCCGGCGAGCGGCTCCTGCCGGTCGGCCAGGTCGCGCTCCCCGGCCGCCATATGCTCTCGAACATTCTGGCGGCGGCGCTCGGCGCCTCGCTGGTGGGCGCATCGAGGAACGCGATCGCCCTCGCGATCGGCGGCTTCGCCGGCGTTCCGAACCGCCTCGAGCGGCTGGGCGAGCGTGACGGGGTCGCCTGGGTCAACGACTCGCAGGCCACGATCCCGATGGCGGCGATCGCCGCACTGGACGCCTTCGAGCCCGCGCGCGTCGTCCTGATCGCGGGCGGGCAGGGAAAGGGACTCGATTACACCGCGTTCACCGAGGCGATCGTGGCGCGCTGCCGCGCCGCGGTGCTGATCGGTGAAACAGCGGGTGAGCTCGAGCAGCTCCTGGCGGGCCGCGTGCCGGTTCAGCGCGCGGAGAGCATGGATGCGGCCGTGGAGCTCGCCGCATCGGCCGCTCAGCCGGGTGATGTCGTTCTGCTTTCGCCAGCAGCCGCCAGCTTCGACATGTTCGTCGACTACGTGGAGCGCGGAGAGGCCTTCCGCGCCGCCGCCCGCAAGCTCGGAGTGCAACTGTGACCGCCGCAGCCGCGCTCGGCACGCGCCGCATGTCGCGGGCGGGGGTCCGACGCGATAGGCACCAGCCTGCCTACCCGCTCCTCCTTGCCGTCATTGCGCTGGTGGCGCTCGGCGTCGTGATGGTCTACTCGGCCTCGAGCGTGCGTTCCTACCTCGGCAGCGCGGATTCGGCGGCTCAAGGGGTTCAGCAGCTCATCTGGGCGATCCTCGGCCTGACTGCAATGTACCTCGCCAGTCGCATCGATTTCCGTCTCCTGCGTTACCTCGCCATCCCAGCCCTGGTGCTCAGCCTAGCGATGCTTGCGGTCGTCCTCCACCCGACGATCGGCACCGAGGTCGCGGGCTCCCGACGCTGGGTGGTGCTGCCGGGGCTCGGCGGCTTCCAGCCGGCCGAGTTCGCAAAGCTCGCCATCGTGCTCTACCTCGCCCACTGGCTGGATCGGCGCGGGAAGGAGGCGCGTGGCTTCTGGAACGGCTTCATTCCATTCGGGATCCTGGTCGCTCCGGGGTTCGTGCTGATCGCCGCCGAACCCGACCTGGGGACGGCAGGCGTCTATGCGGCGGCCGCCATCTCGGTCTTCTTCATGGCCGGAGCCAACATCCTGTACCTGGGCGCGATCGCCGGCACGGTCCTCACGAGCGCGTTCGTGATGGTCACCAGCACCCCCTACCAGCTGCGCAGGGTCGAGAGCTTCCTGGACCCGTTCAGGGACCCGTTGAAGGATGGCTACAACACGCTGCAGGCGCTGATGGCGCTGGCCATGGGCGGGATCACGGGCCTCGGCCTGGGCGCCAGCAAGCAGAAATATCTCTATCTGCCCGCACCCTCGACCGACTTCATCTTCGCCATCATCGGCGAGGAGTGGGGCCTGATCGGCACCCTGGCGGTGGTCGGCCTCTTTATCGTCATCGCCTACCAGGGATACCGAATCGCGATCAGCGCGCCGGATACCTTCTCGGGCCTGCTGGCCTGCGGCATCACCACCTGGCTCGTGGTCCAGGCCAGCATCAATATGATGGTGGTGGCCGCCCTCCTGCCGGTGACCGGCATCCCCCTTCCGTTCCTCAGCTATGGGGGCTCGGCCCTCACCATCAACCTCGTGGCGGTCGGGATCCTGCTCTCGATCAGCCGCGAGACCAGCCAGACAGGATCTCTGCTTGATGCGGTGTTCGGTGTCGGGCGGCGGGACCGGCGGGCACGTATACCCCGCGCTGGCCGTCGCGCGGGCCGTGCGAGACGCACGGCCCGACGTTGACCTCAGCTACATCGGCGGCGCCCGCGGCCTCGAGAACCAGCTCGTGGCCGCAGAGTTCGACCTGCCCTATTACCGCCTCAGCGTCCGCTCGCTGCGCACCGCCACACGAGACATCCACCTCGTTCTCGACCCGCTGCGGCTGGGTGCCTCCACGCCGCAGGCGTTCCTGCTGCTCGGGCGCCTGCGGCCGGCGGCGATCTTCACCAGTGGCGGGTACCTGGCCGTCCCGCTGGTGGCGGCTGCCCGCGCGCGGCGTATCCCGACCCTCGTCTGGGAGGGGAACGTGATGCCCGGCCGTGCCACCCGCGCGGTTGGCCGGCTCGCCACGCGTGTGGCCGTCTCCTTCCCGCCCACGCTCGCCGCGTTCGGCGCCAAGGGCTTCGTCTCGGGGACGCCAATCCGCTCCTTCGTCGGGATCGACCGAGGCACTGCCCGCAGCTCGTTTGGCGTCACCGATGCCGACCGTCTCCTGCTCGTCTTCGGTGGCTCGCAGGCGGTCGCCCGCTTCAACGCGGCGCTGGGCGAGGCACTGCCCAAGCTGGTCGATGACTGGCGCGTGCTGCACCTCGCCGGGGTCGGCGGGATCGACGCCGCGCGCGAGGCCCGCGAACGGCTGCCCGCCGAGCTGCGCGAGCGATACGGCATTGAGCCATTCCTGACCGATCGGATGGCCGACGCCCTGGTGGCGGCCGACCTCGTGGTCGGTCGTGCAGGCTCGTCGACCTGTGCCGAGCTGGCGGCGGTCGGGGTCGCCGCGATCCTGGTTCCGTATCCCTATGCCGGTGCCCATCAGCGCCTCAACGCCGCCTGGCTCGCGGAGCAGGGTGCCGCCGTGACGGTTCCCGACGAGGAGCTCGACGGAGCCCGTCTGCTCCTCGAGGCGACCGCGCTGCGGAACGACGCCCGCCGGGCCGCGATGGCGGAGGCGGCGCGCGAGCTCGGCCGCCCAGATGCCGCCCGTCGCCTGGCTGAGGAGCTGATCGCCATGGCGGGGACGCGGTGACGGCGGGGGCCGCATTGGGCACGCTCGCCCGGCTCGACGCGCTGGCC
>JALYTG010000268.1 GCA_030854405.1 Chloroflexota bacterium
ATTCGATGACGTGGCCATCCGACATCTTGACTAGGACCTTGTCGCCGATCTGGACGTTCCAGAGCGGCTTGAAGAGGTTGTTCAGGGCGTGCGCGAAGATATACGAATTCGTGCCGCGGCCGGGCTCCGAGCTGCCCTGGAGCACGAATGCGCAACAGTCATCGGGAAAGGCGTCGTTCGCATCGCTGCTACTCTCGTGGACGACCACGTTGATGCCGACTCGCGGGACCCCGAGCTGGGTCGCCACGGCGTCCGCGGCGACGGTCGGGAAGGGTGTTGCGGTTGGTGCCACGCTTGGGCTGGCCGACGCGCTGCTGGTCGCCTCCGGCGTCCCGCTGGCGAGGGCCACCGGCGTCACACTCGGCTCCGGGATCGGCACCAGCGACTGCTTCGGGGTGCCCGCGCCCAGATCGAGCTGGCCGACGACGATGAGAGCCACGCCCGCAATCGCCAGCAGTGTCGGCACGAGCCAGCCGCTCGAGAAGAGACGCCGCATGGCGCGGAGTCTAGCAACGGCCGCCGATGACCGCGTTTGAGCCCGGTGCGCTCGCCCTGGTGCGTACCGCCCTCTCGCAGGAGCCGGCCGGGCTCCTGAGCGATCTCGATGGCACGCTAGCCCCAATCGTCACTGACCCGACGGCGGTGGCGCTGGCGGACGGCGCGAGGGACGTTCTGGCAGGCCTGGCGGGCAGGCTGGCGGTGGTTGGCGTGATCACGGGTCGGGCTGCCGCCGATGCGAGGAGGATCGCCGGCATTCCGGAGTTGCTCGTGATCGGGAATCACGGCCTCGAATCGCTCGATCCAGGCAGCGCCCAGCCGCGGCTCGCGGTGGAGCTGGCACCGACCGAGGCGCTGCTGCGCTCGGCGCTCGCCGCGCTGCCTCAGGAGCCGGGGGTTGCCGTCGACGAGAAGGGGCTCTCGGCTACGGTTCATTACCGCAACGCGCCCCGCCCCGCGCTGGCCAGGCGCCGAATCCTGGCGGCCCTGGCTCACCTGCCCAACGGCCTGGAGCTGCGCGAGGGCCGCCTCTCGGTCGAGCTGCGGCCGGCCGGTGCCGGCGACAAGGGAACGGCGCTGCGCCAGGTGGTTGCCCGCTATCGGCTGCGCGGATTGGCGGTGGCAGGGGACGACATGACGGACTTGGACATGTTCCGCGCTGCGGCCGAGCTTCGCGCAGCCGGTCGGCTCGAGGCCGCCATCGTGGCGGTTGGCGGAAGCGGTGAAGTGCCGGGGGCGGTGGTCGAGGCTGCGGACGCGCTGGTCGCCAGCCCTGATGAGCTGGTCAGGCTGCTGGCGGCCATCTGACGCTCATCGGCCGGCGCGGAGCTGCGCGATCTCCGCGAGGTCCTCGAGCTGGCTGCGGAGCCACCAGGTGATCTCTTCGCGCTCCACCCCGCGGCGCAGTCGCGCCAACCGAGCGGCCTTTTCCGCCGCCGGCATCTCGAGGGCGGCTCGGAGGGCATCCGCAGTGCCGACCACGTCGGCGGGCGCGACCGAGAGGACGCCACCGGCCATCTGATCGAAGGCGCCCGCCGTCTCGGAGAGGACAATCACCGCATCTCGCCGTGAGACGATCGCCGCCTCCTTCGCGACCAGGTTCATCCCGTCGACCAGCGGGTTGACGAGCACCACGTCCGCCACCGCCAGGCCCGCAAGCGCCTGGGGGTAGTCATTCTCGTAGAAGATCTGAACCGGGCTGTAGCCGGCGTGCCCGAACCGGGCGTTGATCCGATCCACGGCGGCCTGCACCTTGCGCCCGTAATCGCCGTACTCGCGCAGGCTGGTACGCGACGGGACCAGGAACGCGAGGAACTTGACTCGACCCCGGTAGCGCGGGTATCGGGTCAGCAGGGCTTCGAAGGCCGCAAAGCCGCGCAGGATATTCTTCGATGGCTCCAGGCGATCGACCCGCACCAGGATCGGCCCGCGGCGCATCGCCTCCAGCTCGTCCCGACGACGCAGTGCGGCGCGCGAGCCTGCAACGCGGCGGGTGGATGCGACATCGATGCTGATCGGATACGAGCGTACGTGGGCGATGTGACCAGCGCGGCGGACCGTCCCGGCGCCGTAGTCGACCAGCGCGCCGGGCACGAACGACTCGACGCTGCGCAGGAAATTGTGGGCATAGCGCTCGGTCTGGAAGCCGACGACGTCGTTGGCGCACATCGCCCGGCAGATCGATTCGCGGATCGTGGGCGCCACCACCTGCCAGATCGAGGATGGCGGCCACGGAATGTGGGTGAAGTGGCTCAGCAGCGCTCCTGGGCGCGCCCGGCGGATCGGCTCGGCAGCCAGGTAGAGGTGGTAGTCGTGCAACATGATCCTGGGGCTCGACTCGCGGCGCGGCACCTGGCGCAGCAGCTCCGCCGCGAAAGCGTTGTTGAGCGCGAGATAGCCATGCTCCCAGGCCCGCATCACGGTTGCGTCGATGACCGGTCGCTCGGGCAGGTTCCACATCTGGTGCTGCAGAAACCAGAGCAGCGGATTGGCGATTACGTTGTAGGCGGCCTCGTACACGCTCCGCTCCACCCCCACGAAACGGAGGCGGAGGGCTGGATCGTCGAGTGCATCGTCGATCAGCTTCGGCTTCGCCACGGCGCGGCGGTCACCCTCGCTCATCGGGGCGGCGACCCAGGTGAGCGGCACATGGCGGCCTACCTGCCCCAGCGCCGTCACCAGGCCGCCAGCGCCACGACGCGGCCGCAGCGACCCGTTGGCCGCCAGCCCGAACGTGACAGGACCTCGATTCGTGGCGATCACCAGGCGCCGGCTGCCGAGCAGCACTTCGGCAGCGGTCGCGAGGCCGTCTTCGCGGCTCTCCTGTCCCGGCTCCTGTCGCGGGACCACGGCTAGAAGAGGCTGGCCGCCGAGGTCCTCAACAGGTCGAGGATCGGGGCCGGGAAGATGCCGAGCACGAGGACGCCGACGATGCTGAGCCCGAGCCCGATGCTGCCGAAGGGCGAGCTTTCGATCGGCGCGGGGTCGGCCTCGGGGTCTCGCAT
>JALYTG010000093.1 GCA_030854405.1 Chloroflexota bacterium
ATCAGATCCCGTGGCAGCTCGCGTGCGGCGACGGGGCTTGGTCTGTTCGGCCGGTTCCTCCGGGGTTGCCGGCTTCGCGGCCGCCGCTCGTCGGCGGCGAGGCTTGGCTTCCGCGCCGGCCGTTCTCGACTCTCCTGACGTTGGCTGCGGCGCGGCGCGGCCCTGGCTGCGAGGCGGGGGCGCCTCTGCAGGCGCTGGGCTCGCCGGCGCGTCCAGCAGTCCGAGCTCGGCCAACGTCTCCGGATCGGCCTCCTCGAAGGTGTACTCCCGATCCTCGGTCAGGCCCTCGAGCTCGGACAGGTCGTCGAACTCCTGCCAACCGACCTCCGGCGGCGCCGCGGCGGCCCCCTCTTCGGCAGCGGCTTCTCGTCCTCGGCCTCGGCCACGACCCCGTCCCCCACGCCGGCGCCGACGACGGCGACCCTCGCCCGCCTCCGATGCGCTGCCGTCGTCGATTGCAATCGCGGCGGGCGGAAGCTCGGGCTCCGATTCGTCCGCGGGGCGCTGTGCCGTACGGGCGGCAGGGCGACCACCGCGCGTGCCCCGCGCTCCGTTGCCGGACTTAAGGGCGGCCAGGGCAGCAGCGGCCACGGCCGGTGAGGCGTCGCGGAATCCGAACTCGGGCGCGCTCTCCTTGGCCGGCATCTCGGGCATCACCGGCGCCTTCTCGTCGCGCTTTCGGCTGATGCTTGCGACCTTCATGATGTCGAAGAACTCGTCCGCGACCGCGATCAGATCTGAGCTCGTATTGGGCCGGAAGCTGATCACCTCGCAGCGGACTCCCACATCCTGTAGCGCGCGGATGGCCGGCGCGAAGTCCCCGTCCCCAGAGACGATGACGGCCACGTCCATTCGCTCCTGGAGCCGGAAGAGGTCGACGACGAGCTCAATGTCCAGGTTCGCCTTGACGCGGCCGTCGCCGAACTTGCGGATATCCTTGACGACCGGCTTGTAGCCGTTCTTCGCCAGGAAGTCGATGAATTTGCGTTGGTTCTCGTTCTCCGGGTCGAGCCCGGTATAGGCGTAGGCACGAATCAGGTCGCGCCCCTTGGTTGCGTGCTTCAGCAGGGCGACGTAGTCGACGTCGACATCTTGCCCCCGCGCCGCGTAGTACATGTTGGCGACGTCAACGAACATCGCCACGTTCTTGCTCAAGAGATTCTCCAAATGTTTGTGATTGGTCGGTCGTGCACGGGCGCCTGGCCCTGGCGCCTCGTCAGCTGACGAGGCGGCTCAAGAGGGCTCCGCGGCTCGCGAACCCGGTCTGCTCCCAGATCGTCGGTTCGGCGGATGCCAGCGGCTCGGCTACCTCCACGCGCGTACAACCCTTATTTCTTGCCGATCCGACGAGGTGCTCGACAAGCGAGCTGCCCACCGCCAGGCGGCCGGGATCGTCAAGACCGATGCGCGCCACACCGAGTTCGTCGATCGTACCGACGAACGGCCCTGAGCCCACCGAGGGCCGAATGCAGAGCACTCCGGCTCCCACAACTCGGCGTTCCGCCTCCACGACGAGGACCGTCGCAGCCGGGACGTACAGCATGTTGCGCAGGAAGCCGGCGTCTTCGCGTCCAGACTCTGGATCCGGCGGATCGCGCCGTACAAGGCGGATCGAGGCGTCGAGATCGGTGAGGCGGGCGCTGCGGACGTGAAACTCCACGTATGCCTCTCGGGAGCGAGACGCAGCGCACTCCGGCTGCATGACGACCCGGCCAAGCATAGCACCTCGCGCCGTCGAGGCTCTCAACTGGCCCAAGAGTCTTGCGCCTGTAACGCGCGCGCCGGTATGATGCGCGCCACTCGACGCGGGTCGCGCGCTTGCGCCGGACCTCCCGCGCAAACCATTGGAGGAAGCACCGGATGCAAAAGTACTTGCGGATGACCGCCATCCTGGCGGTCATGCTGCTCCTGCTTGCGGCGTGCCAGAGTGGTGGCAAAGCCACCAGCAACCCGAGCGGAAGCGGGGGTGGAGGCGGCACCAAGGGTACCGTCAAGATCGGCATTGATCTGCCGCTCTCGGGTGGCGAGGTGGCGAATGGCGAGCCAACGCGGAACGGCATCGAGCTGGCCGTCAAGCAGCAGAATGAGAAGGGTGGCGCCGGCGGGTACACCGTCGAGGTGAATGTCCAGGACGACGCCAAGGACGGCGTGCACAATCCGGATCTGGGCGCCACCAATGCAAAGACGCTGGTCGCCGACGAAGCGGTGCTCGGCATGGTCGGACCATTCAACTCGAACGTGGCCCGCGCCGAGATCCCGGTCACCAACGAGGCCGGCCTGGCGCAGTGCAGCCCGGCCAATACCGGCACCGACCTGACCAAGGCTGGATCCGAGAAGTACCGCCCAAGCAAGCCGGACCAGCGCAACTACTTCCGCCTCGCCACCCCGGACGACATCCAGGGCCCGGCCATGGCGCAGTACGACTACACCGACCTCGGCAAGAAGACGGCCTACGTCATGGACGACACCGAGGCGTTCGGCAAGGGCGTTGCGGACTCGTGGCAGAAGGAGTTCGAGAAGCTCGGCGGCAAGGTCCTGAAGCGCGACGGCGTGCCGAAGTCGACGACCGACTACACGCCGTTCTTCACGGCGGCCAAGGCCCTCACTCCACCCGTGGAGGTCGTCTATTTTGGCGGCACCCAGGTAACCGGCGGTGGCCTAGCCCGCAAGCAGATGGTGCAGGCCGGCATGGGCGCCATTCCGTTCACCGGCCCTGACGGGATCGCGGACCTCGGAACCGGCGGCTCGGAAGGGGCTTTCATCACCCTGGCCGGCGTAGATAACTCGAACGATGTGTACGGATCGGTCGCCGGCATCCACGACATTCCGGATCCGAAAGCCTTCGCGGCTCAGTACAAGGCAGAGTTCAAAAAGGACCCGGGCGCCTACAGCGCGCTGGCCTATGCGTGCACCCAGGTTCTGCTCCAGGCGATCGACAAGTCGGCCGGCAGCGCCAGCGACATGGCGGCTCTGCGTGAGGCGGTGCGCGCCTACGTGTTCACCACCTCGAACAAGTTCGACACCGTCCTCGGCTCGATCAGCTTCGACGCGAACGGCGACTCGAGCCAGAAGTTCATCTCGTTCTACAAGGTCGATCCGAAGGGAGCGGGTGGCAAGGGGAACTGGGTCTTCATCAAGCAGCAAGACTTCGCAGCGGGACTCTAGACCGGGCGATTAGAGAGGGCCGGCGGGCAACAATTCGCCAGCCTTCTCACCCTTCTCTCGTCAGCACGACTGGGTGATCAGGATGCTGCTCCAGCTCCGGGTCCTGGCCATCGCGATCACGGCGCTCGTCGTCGGCTGGTTGGTGATGCTCGCCCTCGTCTGGATCGCGGCGCCGACCAAGGACCTCACGCCCATCGTGGGCAGCGGTACGCAGCAATATCTGAACGCGCTGACGATAGGCGCGATCTATGCGCTGATCGCGCTGGGCTATACGATGGTGTACGGCATCATCGAGCTCATCAACTTCGCTCACGGCGACGTCTTCATGGTCGGCGCCTTTCTGAGCCTGTTCGTGATCACGTCGCTCGGCTTCCACGGCGCGATCTCCAATCCATTGCTCCTGATCGGCGTTCTGGTGCTGGTCTTCGTCGTGACCATGGTCGTCATGGGTCTCCTGGGCGTTGGCATCGAGCGCTTCGCGTATCGTCCCCTGCGCAACGCGCCGCGGCTCGCTCCGCTGATCACGGCGATCGGGGTCTCGTTCATCCTCCAGAACTTCATCCAGGTCTTCACCAACTCGCAGGTCCCATCGCCGCAGCTGATCAGCCTGAGCAACCGCTTCGACTTCCTGGGGGCTTCGATCGCCTATCTCAACGTGCTCATCTTCCTAATCGCGATTGCGCTGATGATCGGCCTGCAGGTCTTCGTCACCGGGACCCGGCTTGGACGGGCCATGCGCTCGACGGCACAGGATCGCGAAGCGGCGCAGCTGATGGGCGTTGACATCAATCTGACCATCGCGGTGACCTTCTTCATCGGCTCCGCGCTGGCCGGTGCGGCCGGAATCGTCTACGGCCTCTACTTCGGCAATATCCAGTTCAATATCGGCTTCTTCGCCGGCCTCAAGGCCTTCACCGCCGCGGTCCTGGGCGGGATCGGCAACACCGTCGGTGCGGCTCTCGGTGGGTTCGCTATCGGCTTCATCGAGGTCGGTTCGGTCGTGGTGGGACTGAGCCGCTGGTCAGAGGCGCTCGTCTTCACGGTCCTCATCCTGGTCCTGGTCTTCCGCCCGTCAGGGCTGCTCGGGCAGCCTCTCGGAGAACGGGCATGAGCGAACCGAACGACGTCCGAAAGAACGGGGAGAAACCCGACCGGGTGCCCAGTGACACCATGGATCGAATGGTGTCCTGGTTCTCGAGGCATCGCTCGATATCGGTCATCCTAGCGATGGCGCTCTTCGCCGTCATCCTTCCGTTCCTGGTCCTGCTGCCGCCGCTCAGCGGCTTCAACAAGCAGGGAGTCTGGATCGATAACTTCAACGGCGCCGGAATCTACGTGCTGCTGGCGCTCGGCCTGAACGTGGTGGTCGGCCTCTCGGGCCTGCTCGACCTCGGGTACGCCGCATTCTTCGCCATCGGCGCCTACTTCTACGCCCTCGTCGCTTCCTCGTTCACCGGCATGCATCTTCCGTTCTGGCCGATGCTCATCCTTGGCGCATTCGTGGCCGCCCTGTTCGGCGTGGCCCTCGGAGCGCCCACCCTCCGCCTGCGCGGCGATTACCTGGCGATCGTGACCCTCGGTTTCGGTGAGATCGTCCCGGTCTTCTTCACGAACTCGGACGACCTGACCAACGGCACGAACGGCATCGCCGGGATCGATCGGCCCTCGTTGCCGGGAATCACCTTCGGCGCCGCCAATCCGCTTCCCTTCTACGTGACGATCGTGATCATTCTCACGATCGTTCTCATTCTTAACTATCGGCTCCAGGACTCGCGGCTGGGGAGGGCCTGGATGGCGATCCGCGAGGACGAGCTGGCTGCGGCGAGCAGCGGCGTGAACACGGTCACCACGAAGCTCCTGGCGTTCGCATTGGGCGCGTCGACGGCGGGCCTGGCAGGGGTATTCAGCGCGTCGCGCCTGGTCTTTGTCAGCCCCGACCAGTTCCTCTTCACCGTGTCGTTCACCGTGCTGGCGATGGTCGTGCTGGGCGGGATGGGGAATATCTGGGGCGTCGCGGCGGGGGCCTTCATCATCTTCATCATCCAGAGCGTCTTCCTGAGGCAGCTCACCAACTTCCTGCATCCCCTCGGCATCCCGTTCGTCAGCGATATCGACTTCCTGAAGTACCAGTTCCTGATCTACGGCATCGCGCTGGTGTCGATGATGCTGCTGCGTCCCGAAGGGCTGTTCCCGAGCAACCGCCGCAGGCGCGAGCTGCACACCACCGAAGGCGAGCTGGAGGAGCTCACTGGCCCTGGCGAGGCCGCGGAGCCGCTCGCATGAACGATCAACCGGTGAGCTCCCTGCCAACCGAAGGTACAGATGCGGCAGCGGGAGACCGCGAGGTCATTCTCTCCGCACATGAGGTCACCAAACAGTTCGGTGGCCTCAGCGCCCTGCGCAATATCAGTGTCGATATCCCGCGCGGGTCGATCTTCAGCCTGATTGGGCCGAACGGCGCCGGAAAGACCACGTTCTTCAACGTGATCGCCGGAATCCTGCCGCCCACGCATGGCTCGATCGAGCTCGTCGGCCAGCGGATGATCGCTCCGCCTGCGCGAGTCTGGCTCGAGCCCCTGGTCTGGTTCGTGCCGCCACTCCTGGTGCTCGCCGTCGGCATCGCCATCTCCGGGGGGAACATTCAGGCGATCGCCCTCTGGTCCATGGTCGCGCTGCTGATCGCCACCATCATCCTGCCGACCGCCCTGGCACGGCCTCCCTGGTATGAGAGGGCCATCGCGCGCATGGGCATCTTCCGGACCGCACGCCCGAACGACATGGTTCGCGCAGGAGTCGGCCGCACCTTCCAGAACATTCGGCTCTTCCAGTTCATGACCGCGCTGGAGAACGTGTTAGTCGGGATGCATTTGCAGCTCAAGTCGAGCCCCATCGACGCGCTCCTCAGCAGTCGGAGACAGAACCTGGAGGAGGAGGCCGCCCGTAAGCGTGCGCGCGACTACCTTCGTCTGGTAGGCCTCACCGGCCGAGACCACGAGCTCGCTCGCAACCTGCCGTACGGCGACCAGCGGCGGCTCGAGCTGGCCCGCGCCCTCGCATGCGACCCGGCGCTGCTGCTCCTGGACGAACCGACGGCCGGCATGAATCCCCGCGAGACCGCGGACATGACGGCTCTGATCGGCCGCCTCAGACGCGACCTCGGGCTCACCGTGCTATTGATCGAGCACGATATGCGGGTGGTGATGGGGATCAGCGACTGGATCACGGTGCTCGACCACGGCGAAACGATCGCGGAGGGCACACCGGAGGAGGTCAGACGCAATCCCAAGGTGATCGAGGCGTACCTCGGGGCGCCGGCGGGATGACCGAGACCGAGCTGGGCGCGAATGACGGCGTCGTGGAAGCGGGGGCCTCAGAGCCGGCCGACGGCGATATCCTGCGGCTGGAGAAGATCGACGCGCTCTACGGGCGCATCCAGGCGCTACGGGAGCTGAGCATCAGGGTCGGCCGCGCGGAGATCGTGACGCTCATCGGCGCGAACGGCGCCGGCAAGACCACGACCCTCAAGGCGATCAGCCGCCTCGTGCCTGCGCGGAGCGGCCGAATCGTGTTCGACGGCCAGGACATCACCAAGGTGGACGCATACAAGCTGGCAAAGCTCGGGATCGGGCACGCCCCGGAAGGACGCCGCATCTTCTCCCGCCTCACCGTTCTCGAGAACCTTCACATGGGCGGTTTCACGCGCACCCGACCCGAGATCGAAGAGAGCGTGGTCCGCGTCTACGACCTCTTTCCGCGACTCGCCGAGCGGCGTCAGCAGCGCGGCGGCAGCCTGTCGGGAGGCGAGCAGCAGATGCTCGCCATCGGCCGCGCTCTCATGTCGCGCCCAAAGCTGCTCCTCCTCGATGAGCCGTCGCTGGGCCTCTCGCCGATTCTGGTCCAGCAGATCTTCGAGATCATCCGCGAGATCAACCGGCAGGGCATCACGATCCTGCTGGTCGAGCAGAACGCTCTCCAGGCGCTCAACGTCGCCAATCGCGGCTATGTCATGCAGACGGGCCGAATCATCCTCGCCGACACGGCGGCGAAGCTCGCGGCCAACGAGCAGGTGCGCCAGGCGTATCTGGGCGAGATCTAGCTCCCGGTGCCCGGCGAGCCACCGCGTCCGCCCAGCGAGTATCGCCCCGACTTGCGCCCAATGATCTTGCTCGGCCTGCTCCTGGTGGCGGTCGTGATCGGGTGGCTCGTACTTTCACCGATCCTGCTGCCGCCGGCCCGCTAGCGCACCACCTCGAATCAGCTGCGCCGCGGCTCCCCGAAGCCCGTACCCGCGCCGTACAGGACCAGCACGACGCCCACGGCGGCCAGCGCCAGGCCGGGCGACCGATCGGGCACCGGTAGATAGTTCACCGACCACAGCTGCCAGGCCCGATAGGCCAGGGCGGCACCGGCGACGAGGCCGATCAGCAGGTAGACCGCCGGCGCGTCGAGCATGAAGCCCCACCGCCCACGCATGTAGCCAATGTCGAGTAGCACCAGAGCGGCAAGCGCTGCCGCGTAGATGACCACCCCCGGCCCCTCGAGGCCGATCCCACTCGCGGCCGGGACGGTGACCCCGGCCACCGACTCGCCGCCGGCGCGCCACCACGGCAAGAAGCCCGCGCCGATCATCGCCAGGCTGCCCAGCAGGACCAGCAGGCGGAAGCGGCCCGACCGCTCGCCCACAGCGGTTACTCCGCCCGGCCGGCTCCGTAGATCGAGGCCCGCAGCACCCCGATGTACGGCAGGTTCCGGTAGCGCTCGTCGTAGTCGAGCCCGTAGCCGATCACGAAACGATCCGGGATGCTGAACCCGCGATAGTCGATGTCGATCTCGGCCAGTCGGCGCGCGGGCTTGTCCAGCAGGCAGCAGACGCGCACCGACGCGGGGTTCCGCTCCCCGAGGTAGCGCAGCAGGTAGTTCAGCGTCAGGCCGGTGTCGATGATGTCCTCGACGACCACCACATCACGCCCCTCGATCGAACTGCTGAGGTCCTTGAGGATTCGCACCTGTCCGCTGGACTCGGTCGCCGAGCCGTAGCTGCTGACCTCCATCAGGTCGACGTTCAGGGACACGTCCATGGCGCGGATCAGATCGGCGAGGAACATGATCGAGCCTTTCAGCACGCTCACCAGCACCGGTGTACGCCCTGCGTAGTCTGCCGCCAGCTGCGCTCCCAGCTCAGCTACGCGGGTCGAGATCTCGTCCGCGCTCAGCAGGATCTCCTCCACGTCGTCGTGGATCGAGCCTGCCACCGCACTCGCCGCGCCGGTCATCGAACCGCGCCGG
>JALYTG010000269.1 GCA_030854405.1 Chloroflexota bacterium
GTACCAGGATGGACAGCCGATGCCGGGGCAGAGCCAGTTTTGCGACAGCACCGGTTCCGGCGCCGGCGCCCTGATCGCCGCCTCGGCAGGGCAGCCGATCACGGTTGCGACCCCCGGCGTCCCGGGGTTCATCTGCGGCACCGACGGCCCTCCCGGCCCCGTCCTCTTCAAGACCTCGCCGGGCCAGCACACCTATGAGCTTCGCTACGCCGCCTGCGGCTGTGGGGGCTCGGTCGACTTCACGGACCGAAAGCTGTTCGTCGCGCCTCGTCTCTGAGCATCGCAGCGCCAGGTGCGACAAACTCCCCACCGCTTTGAAGGCGGTGCAGATCAAGGAGTTCGGCGGCCCCGAGGTGCTCGAGCACACCGAGCTTCCCGACCCCGAGCCCGGCGACGGCGAGGTGCTGGTCAACGTCGCCCGCTCCGGGGTCAACTTCGGGGACACCCACGTGACCCGCAACGACTACCTCGCCGACCAGCAGCTTCCGCTGGTCCCCGGCGGCGAGATCAGCGGCACGACGCCAGACGGCCGCCGCGTCGCGGCGCTATTGATGAACGGCGGCTACGCGCAGCAGGTCGCCGTTCCCGAGGCGGCGCTGATCCCGGTTCCGGACGAGGTAGACGACGACCAGGCGGCGGCGCTGCTGCTCCAGGGCCTCACAGCCTGGAGCCTGCTCAACGTCTCGGCTCGCGTCGAGCCCGGCGAGAGCGTCGTCGTCGAGGCCGCCGGCGGCGGGACCGGAAGCCTCGCCGTGCAGCTCGCAAAGCGCGCCGGCGCCGGTCGCGTGATCGGCCTGGCCTCCAGCGAGGAGAAGCGGGCGCTGGCGCTGGAGCTGGGCGCCGATGCCGCCGTCGACTCCCGCGCCGACGACCTGCGCGAGCAGATCATCGCAGCCAACGAGGGCGAGATGGTGAACGTGGTGCTTGAGATGAGCGGCGGTGAGGCCTTCGAGGCGACGCTGCGGACGCTGGCGCCTTTCGGGCGCATGGTCGCATTCGGGATCGCGTCGCGGGACGAAAACAAGGTTCCGACCGGCCACCTGCTGCGCAACAGTCGCGGGGTGATCGGCTTCTGGCTCGTTCACCTGTTCAGCCGCCCAGATGTTCTGCGCCGCGGTATCGAGGAGCTGCTCGGAGCGGCCGCAAGCGGCGAACTTAAGGCTGTGATCGGGGACGTCTACCCGCTCTCGGAGGCGCAGCGCGCGCACGAGGACATCGCGGGGCGCCGCAGCCAGGGCAAGCTGCTCCTCGATCCGAGCCGTTAGGCGCGGCGGGGTGCCTGCGGTGCACCGCCCGCTACGCTGACCCGCCGCAATGACAGCGTTTCACGAACTGGGCCTTCAGCCCGAAATCCAAACGGCCCTTGACGAGTTGGGCTACACCGAGCCGACTCCGATCCAGGAGCAGGCGATTCCCGAGCTGCTCGCAGGCCACGACGTGATCGGGCAGGCCCAGACCGGGACCGGTAAGACGGCGGCGTTTGGTCTGCCGCTGCTCCAGTACCTCGATCCCTCGAGCAACGACGTGCAGGGGATCGTGCTGACGCCGACCCGCGAGCTCTGCATCCAGGTCACCCAGGCACTGCGCGCCTACGCCGAGCACCTGCCGGTCGAGATCGTGGCGGTGTTCGGAGGCGCGCCGATTCGCTCCCAGCAGGCGCAGCTTCGCGCCGGCGCCCAGGTTGTGGTGGCGACGGTGGGGCGGATGATGGACCTGATGTCGCGCCGCTCGCTGGTGCTGACCTCGGCGCGCTACGTGGTGCTCGACGAGGCCGACGAGATGCTCGACCTGGGCTTTATCGAGGACGTGGAGCGCATCCTGCGCCAATGCCCCAACGGGCGCCAGACGGGTTTGTTCTCGGCGACCATGCCGCCGCCGGTCAGGCGCCTCGCCGAGCAATACATGTACGACGCGGTGACGATCCACATCACCCCACGCAAGCTCACCGTGGACGCGATCGAGCAGGCCTATCTGGAGGTGCCGGGTCGCGAGAAGGCCGCAAAGTTGATCGAGCTGCTGCGCGCCGAGGAGCCCGAGCAGGCGATCATCTTCTGCCGCACCAAGATCGGCGCGACGCGGCTGGACAAGACGCTCCAGGAGCGCGGTCTAGACGTCAAAGCCCTGCACGGCGACATGAGCCAGGGCCAGCGCGACGGCGTGATGATCTCCTTCAAGGAGCACCGCGTCCGTTTGTTGGTTGCCACCGACATCGCCGCCCGGGGACTGGACATCGAGCACGTCACCCACGTCATCAACTACGACGTCCCTGACACCACCGATGCCTACGTGCACCGGATCGGCCGCACCGGTCGCGTCGGACGCACCGGTCGCGCGATCACCCTTGTGACCCCGACCCAGAGCAAGGAGATCCCGCGCATCGAGCGCGAGGCCAAGGTAAGCATCGGTGCCTGGGAGCCGCCCGAGGAGCGCCTCGAGCACGCGCCGCGCCCGCGGCGGCGCAGCAAGGCGGAACGCAAGCCCGACGACAACGGCGCGGCGGATCGCGGCTTGGTGAAGCTGTTCGTGAACCGGGGCCGTCGCAGCGGGATCAGCGAAGAGGACCTGCGCTTCGCCCTGCGCGAAGGGGCGGTCCTGCCCGAGGAGGCGATCGACTCGATTCGGGTGCTGGAGCGCTTCTCCTTCGTCGAGCTGGCGCCGGATGCTGCCGACCAGGCGGTTGAGCGGCTCGACGGCACCAAGCTCAAGGGCCGCCAGCTCCGCCTCGAAGTCGCCCGTAAGTAAACAATTGCGGCGCCTTCGGCGCCTGACATGCCAGTGCCGCGGCGCAACGCCGCGGCAAACATCAACCGGCAGTCAGGCTTGCGATCCGGCCCAGCAGGTCCTCGAAGTCGATTGGCTTGGCGATGCAGGCGTTGGCTCCCAGGACCTCGGCCTGGTTGAGAGTCTCCTCCTCGCGGTGTGCGCTGACGATCAGGATCGGGGTCTCGCTGCCCTCGTCGCGC
>JALYTG010000013.1 GCA_030854405.1 Chloroflexota bacterium
GCTCGCTCCAATCCTCGAAGGCGCGGCGCGCGGCCTTGACCGCAGCGTCGACGTCCGCGGCGGTCGAGAGCGGGACGCGCGCCAGCAGCTCCTCGCTCGCCGGGTTGGGAACGTCGAGGTACTCGCCGGTCTGGGCGGCCACCCATTCGCCGCCAATGAAGTTCTTCAGGTCTCCACGATGGGCCGATGCGGGGATCTCGCGCGTGGCGCCAATGGTTGCGGTCATGTCGTCACCGATGCAGCTCGATCGAGGGAACGATTCTACGCCCCGATCGGCCGCCGGTCGGTCCCGCGCGTCAAGGGAGCTTCGCGAGAGCAGCCTCCGCGATCGCCTTGTTGCTGGTGGTCACGAAGATGAGGACGTCGCTGACGACATAGAAGTAGACGTTCTTCTGCTGGTCGGGGTCGAAGCCGGTCAAGACGCTCTTGCCGCCGACGGTCGCCTCGGTCAGCTTGATCGTCGACGTCGAGGACTGCTCGATCGCTCGACGGAACTCGGCCTTCAGGTCGTCCGTGTTTGCGCCGGCAACTCGCAGCGCAAGGAGCTGGAGGCTGTTGGTGCTCTGATCGGCCGCAAAGGCCGCGGAAACGTCATCGGGCTGGGCGTGCACGCGGTCGAGGAAGTTCTTGAACGCCGGGTCCGTCTGCGCGCCCGTGAAGAACTGTGCGCCCTTCACGCTGAATTTGGTGAGCTTGAGATTGATATGCAAAGAGCCCGGCTCAACGGCGTCGGGGAGCAGCCCTTCGAGCGCCTTGTCCTGGTTGAAGTTGAAGGACGCCAGCGGATTCGGCGTCCCCGCCGCGGTCGGTGTCGGAGTGGGCTCGGCGGTTGGCGTGGCGGTGGGTGTCGGACCGGCGCTGGCCGGCGCGGTCGCGGTCGCGCTCGAGCAGGCGACAAGGACGATCGAAAGCAGGGCAGCAGATGCCACAAGGCTGAGACGGTGCACGACGATCCCCTTTTTGGGCGTGGTTCATGGGCGGCCGCTGGGGCAGCCGAGGAAGAATAGCGGCCGGTAGCCACAAGCGCCATCTGCCCTCCTCAGCGAGGCTGCCGAGGGCGGTTGGGGGATCGCCGGGACAGCGTTCGGTCGCGAGGAGTTCGCCGCACTGCTTGGCTGAGGATCGATGCGCGAGAGGCATCAGACCAGAAACGTGCGACGATCGGCTACCGCATCAGGCTGGCGCCCGTCGGCTGGCGCTTCAAGAAGCGGCCGCCGCCGGGCTTGCCGAGGAATTTCTCGCCGTCCACGATGACCTCGCCTCGCGAGAGCACCATGTCCGTGCCGCCGGTCACTTCGCGCCCCTCGTAGCACGAGTAGTCGACATCCATGTGATGGGTCCGCGCGCTGATCGTGTGGCGTCGCTTCGGGTCGTAGATCACGAGGTCGGCATCGGCGCCGACCGCCACGACACCCTTCTGCGGCAGGCCGAACATGCGCGCCGGGGCGGTCGAGATCAGCTCGACCCATCGATTCGGGCTGAGCCGGCCGGCGGCGACGCCGCCATCGTGCATCAGGTCGACCCGGTTCTCGACGCCGGGAATCCCGTTCGGGATCTTACGGAAGTCCCCGATTCCCATGTCCTTCTGGCCGTGAAAATCGAATGGACAATGGTCCGTCGAAACGACTTGCAGGTCGTCCTTCTGGAGCCCTTTCCACAGCTGGTCGGCGTGGCCGGTCGGCCGCAGCGGCGGTGAGCACACGTACTTCGCGCCTTCGAAGCCGTTGCCCAGGTCGTCGAGGGTCAGGAAGAGGTACTGCGGGCACGTCTCCGCGTATGCCGCCAGGCCCTCGTCGCGGGCTTGGCGAACCTCGTCGAGCGCTTCGCGTGCCGTCAGGTGGACGATATAGACCGGGACGCCCGCCACTTCGGCAAGCCGGATGACGCGATTGGTCGCTTCGCCCTCCAGCACCGGCGAGCGCGAGGTGCCGTGGTAGTACGGATCGGTATGTCCGGCCGCAACGTTGTCGGCCGCCACCACATCGATGGCGGGGCCGTTCTCGGCGTGCATCATGATCAGCCCGCCGTTGCGCGCGGTGCGTTGCATCGCCCGGAAGATGGCGCCGTCGTCGCTGAAGAAGACGCCGGGGTAAGCCGTGAAGAGCTTGAAGTCGGTGACCCCCTCCTCGACCAGCCGATCCATCTCCTCCAGGCTGGCATCGGTGACGTCGCTCATGATCATGTGGAAGCCGTAATCGATCACGGCCTTCCCCTCCGCCTTGGCCATCCAGGCGTCGAGCCCCTCACGCAGGCTCTTTCCCTTGGACTGCACCGCGAAGTCGATGATCGTTGTCGTCCCACCGAAGGCCGCCGCGCGGGTTCCCGTCTCGAAGGTGTCCTTGGCAAACGTGCCACCGAAGGGCAGCTCCATGTGGGTGTGGACGTCGATCGCGCCGGGAATCACCCACTTGCCGACGGCCTCGATCGTGCGGTCGGCGGTCATCTCCAGGCTCTGGCCGATCACCGCGATCTTCTCGCCGTCGACCAGGACGTCGGCCGGGGTCATGGCATCGGAATTGACAACGACAGCGTTCTTGATGAGCGTGCGCATTGGGCGCATGGTAGCGCCGCCGATCTCGTCGGGATTAGGATGCGAGCATGACCATCAAGACAGCCGATCGCCTCCATTTCACCGGCGACGACGAGGCCGATCGGCTGCTGGCGAACGAGCCGATGGCGCTCCTCATCGGCTTCGCGCTTGACCAGCAGGTGCCTGTGCAGAAAGCGTTCTCGGGACCAAAGGTCCTGCTCGAGCGGCTCGGCACGCTCGATACGAGGCGGCTCGCCACGATCGACCCCGCCGAGCTCGAGGCGGCGGCGAAGGGGCCACCGGCGATTCACCGGTTCCCGAGAGCCATGGCAACCCGCATCCGCGAGCTCGCCGCGCACATCGCCGAGACGTACGATGGGGACGCCTCGCGGCTGTGGACTGATGCGGCCGACGGCGCCGATCTGCGGCGCCGGATCGCTCAGCTGCCGGGCTTCGGGGAGATGAAGGTCAACGGCCTGACCGCGGTGCTGGTGAGGCGGTTGGGCGTCAGGCCACCCGGCTGGGAAGATGCGCTCCCGAAGTATCCGACGCTGGGCGACGTCGACTCACGGCAGGCGCTGGCCGACTACCAGGCCAAGAAGCGAGCCTACAAGGCGTCGCTCAGGGAGCGCGGCGAGACCTTCAAGCCGTAGGCGACTCCGTGCCGGGCTGGTCGTTGTGCATCCACGGCGTGAAGGCGATGCCGACCAGGATCCCTTCCGGGCTGAGCAGGCGCGCAACGGTCTGCCCCCAGGGCTCGAGGGTCGACTCCTTCAGGAGCCGATGACCGCCCTCGACCATCTCGGCGGCGGCCGGCGCCACCGCGTCCGCACTCTCGACGTCGAACTCGAGCCAGGCAGCCGGTGCCGGAACGTCGTCCGGCCAGGCATCGGTCCCAAAGCAGGACTCGGCGGCCTGCGCCAGCGGCCAGAGCGCGAAGGCCTTCACACCTTCCAGATCGTCGTTCGTGAAATAGCCGGGGCTCGGCTCCTCGAGCCGAATGCCGAGGCCCTGCTCCCAGAATGCGCGGCTCTGCCCCATGTCGCGGATGATGGGGCCGAAACCGGCGACGAAGCTGATCTTCATGGCTCCAGGGGTCTTGCCGTCGAGTCGCTCCGCTCGCGCAGGTAGCTGTACCCGGTGAAGATCACTCCCAGCGCCACGATCGCGAAGACGACCAGGAAGAAGGGATCGCTGCTCATCACGAAGAGGAAGATCAGCGTGACCAGGAAAAAGCCTCGGACTGCGAGAGTGGTGGGGTATAGCACCTCGAGCCGGTAGCGGATGATCTGGATCACGATCGTGGCCAGGCCCAGCAGGAGCATGCCGGCAAGGCGCGGAAAGACCTCGCCATAGGCTCCGTTCGAAAGGAGGAGCCGAAGCGCGAAGGTCGGCACGAAGAGGAGTGCCAGCCCGGCGAACGTGAGATAGCCGACGAGGTAGAAGAGGCTCAGCCGGGTGCGGGTCATGGGCGTGGGTCGCTCGCGCCTTCGGCTCGTGTCCCGGGCCCGCCGGCGGCCGCGGCGGCGAGGGCTGGGATGACCTCGCGACCGTAGAGGTCCAGCTGTTCCTCCTCGTCGCCGTTCATGAGATACAGGTTGAACTGGTCAACCCCCGCGTCGGCCAGAGCCCGGAGCTTGGCGACATGGTCATCGGGCGAGCCGAGGAGGCAGAAGCGATCGGTCACCTCATCGCCAACGAATGAGGCGTTGCTGGACCCCACCTCGGCGTGATGGTGGTAGTCGTAGCCCGCCCGCTCGCGAACGTAGCCGGTCAGCGACTCGGGCAGCTGCTCGCGCGGGTATTTGTTGACGAGATCGACGATATGGTTGCTGACCATGGCCGGGAACCAGCGCGTCCTATCGCGACCATCCTCGACCTGGCCGACATGCGCGGGGGCTGCAGCCTGGACCTTGACCGATCCTGCCGGGCGGCCAGCGGCCGCCTCCGCCTGGCGGACCTGCGAGACGAGCCAACGGATCAGGTCCGGGTCGGCGAGCTGGAGGATCACGCCATCGGCCACGCGGCCGGTCATGGCCAGAGCCATCGGCCCGTAGCCCGCAACCCAGACCGGCAGATGCCATCGGCCGCTCCATGGGAGCACCAGCTCGGTGCCCTCGTAGGTCACGCTGCGCCCCTCGACCAGGTCGCGGATCACCGCGATCGCTTCCTCGAGCGTCTTCATGGTGGTCGGCGCCTTGCCGAGCACCCGTCGCGCGGAGTCGCCGCGGCCGATGCCCAGGTCCATGCGCCCCCCGCTCACCTCGTCGAGGGTCGCCAGGGCGCTGGCGGTGACCGATGGCTCGCGTGTCGCCGGATTGGTGACGCACGTTCCGAGTCGCAGCGAGGTGGTTGCCTGCGCGATCAGGGTGAGCAGCACGTACGGCTCGCGCCAGAGCACGTGACTATCGAAGAGCCAGCAGTACGCGAAGCCGTTCGCCTCCGCGCGCTGGGCAAGCGCCACCGATCTGTCGAACCGATGCTCCGGCTTCAGGGTCATCCCGAACTTCATTGGCTCGCGGCCCGACGGATGGTGCTCCGGACCACCGAACTGCTAGGGCCGGACGAGGTCGTCGTACGCATCCGGGCGCCGGTCGCGGAAGAACTGCCACGTCTGGCGGACTTCCTGCACCTTGTCGAGATCGAGATCGCGAACGATCAGCTCCTCGTCATGGGCGTCGCCTACGTCGCCCACGAACTGCCCTCGGGGATCCACGAAGTACGACTGCCCGTAGAAGTCGTCGTCGCCCAGCGGCTCGATCCCGACCCGGTTGATGGTCCCCACGAAGTAGCCGTTCGCCAGGGCGTGGCTCACCTGCTCAACGCGCCACAGGTATTCCGAGAGGCCGCGGCTGGTCGCTGAGGGGATGAAGACCAGCTCCGCCCCGTTGAGCCCCAGCGCCCTGGCGCCTTCCGGGAAGTGACGGTCGTAGCAGATGTAGACGCCGACCTTGCCGACCGCCGTATCGAAGACGGGGTACCCCAGGTTGCCGGGGCGGAAGTAGAACTTCTCCCAGAAGCCCTTCACGTGAGGGATGTGCGTCTTGCGGTACTTGCCCAGGTAGGTCCCATCGGCGTCGATCACCGCGGCGGTGTTGTAGTAGATCCCGGCAGTCTGCTCGTCCTCTTCGTACATCGGTACGATCAGCACCATGCCGGTCTCCTTGGCGAGGGCCTCCATCCGCAGGGTGGTCGGCCCGCCGGGGATCTTCTCGGTGTAGGAGTAGTACTGCGGATCCTGCACCTGGCAGAAGTAGGGACCGTAAAAGAGCTCCTGGAAGCACATCACCTTGGCGCCCTGCTTCGCCGCGTCGCGCGCATAGCGTTCGTGCTTCTCGATCATCGATTCCTTGTCGCCGGTCCACTCTGCCTGCAACAGCGCCGCGCGCACGGTTCGCGCCATGGATGCCTCCGTCGGTGCCTGAAGGAAGCCGATACAGTACACCGGCCATTCGGGGCATGGCCGCTCAAGGTTAGGATTGCGCCATGCGCCCCCCGCCCCGCCGAGAGACGCCCGCGCTGCTGCGTCGCACGGCCGAGCTGGCGATCGACTACCTGGCCTCGCTTCCTGAGCGGCCGGTGCGTGTCGACCATGACGTGGCGGCGATCCGCAGCTCGCTCATCGGCCCCCTCCCTGAGGACGGAGAGGACCCATTGCGCGTCATCGAGGATCTGGTCGCCAAGGCGGACCGCGGAATCGTTGCGATGGCAGGCCCGCGCTACTTCGGTTTCGTGATCGGCGGGTCACTGCCCGCCGCGGTCGCGGCGGACTGGATGACCTCGGCCTGGGACCAGAATGCCGGGATCTACGTTGGCGGCCCAGCGGCATCGGTCGTCGAGGAGGCCGTCGGAGGGTGGCTGATCGACCTCTTCGGGCTCCCGGCCGGGAGCGGCTTCGGCCTCACCACGGGCTGTCAGATGGCCAACTTCGCGTGCCTCGCCGCGGCGCGCCACGCCGTTCTGGCAAGGCGCGGCTGGTCGGTCGAGGAGCGGGGCCTGTACGGCTCGCCGGAGATCGACATGATCGTCGGGGACGAGGCTCACGCGACACTCTTCACTGCTCTCCAGTACCTGGGCCTCGGGCGCGATCGCGTGATCCGGGTCGAGACGGACCCGCAGGGTCGCATGCGGGCCGATGCGCTGCGCGCTGCCCTGCCCGACCACGATCGCCCCCTCATCGTCTGCCTGCAAGCCGGAAACGTGAATACCGGCGCATTCGACCCGTTCGACCCGGTCATCGACGCGGTCCGCGAGCGCGATGGCGCCTGGGTGCATATCGATGGTGCATTCGGTCTGTGGGCCGCCGCGAGCCCCGACCTCCGGCCGCTGTTGGCCGGAGCGGAGCGCGCCGATTCCTGGGCAACTGACGGGCACAAATCGCTCAACGTCCCGTATGACGCCGGCTTCGCCTTCGTGGCGGATCCAACCCAGCACGCCGCGGCGCTTGCGCCACCCAGCGCCGCCTACATCGAGCTAGGCGAGTCCGAGCGGGACGAGTTCCAATGGGTGCCGGAGTACTCGCGCCGCGCCCGTGGCTTCACCTCCTATGCGGCGCTCCGCTCACTTGGCCGCTCCGGGGTGCGCGAGATGGTCGAGCAGTGCTGTGCGGTCGCGCGTCGCATCGCTGAGCAGCTTGCGGCAAATGAGGGCGTCAGCGTCCTCAACGACGTTGTCTTCAACCAGGTGCTGGTGCACTTCGATCCACCCTCCGGCGCGGACGACGGGGCATTCACCCGCCACGTGACGCGCCGCGTGCAGGAGGAAGGGACCTGCTGGCTGAGCGGCACGACCTGGCATGGCACTGCTGCAATGCGGGTATCGGTCTCGAACTGGTCGACCACCGCGGCCGATGCCGACCGAACGGTCGAGGCGATCCTGGGCTGCGCTCGAGAAGCAGCTCTGGCTGATGGCCGAGCGGTCAGCAGGGGATGATCCTGCCGTCCTCCTCGATCCACGCGCCGGACGCCCCTGGCACCTCCGCCTGAGCCGCGGCCGCGCGGCGGGCCGCGTGCGGCGCGATGTGGAGCGCCCCGAGCACGCAGGCCACCATGAGGAAGAGCGGAACGATCCAGCTCTCGTCCTCGCCCACGACCAGCAGGGCTGCCGCCCAGATGAGGATGCCCGCCCAGCCTCCCAGTGCGGCCAGACGGCGCCCCAGGCTGCGCCGCGACCCCACGGCAATGGCGGCGACGAGAGCGAGGGCCGCGGGGAGAAGTAGTACGCGCTGGATCGGCTCCGTCGTCGCAACGCCCATCAGCAGACCCGCGGCACCCGTCATCGCCAGCAGCGTGCGGTAGGCCGCAACGAAGACCTCGTCAAGTTCCGGCAGGTCGTTATCGAGCCCGACGACGAGCGCTGTCCGCATCGTCCAGGTTCTCAGCTGAACCGGAAATTCATTCACCAGATCCACCCCTGCCGCATCAGGGGTCCAATGGTACGCCCCGGGTGTGCGAACCTAGGCCAATGGACCTTGGACTTCGTCATCGAGCGGCGGTCGTCGGGGGCGCCTCCTCGGGCCTCGGCGCGGCGATCGCGGAGGCTCTCGGCGCCGAAGGCTGCCGTCTCCTCCTCTGGTCGCGCGGCACGGAGCGCCTTGAGGCGGTGGCAGCACCGCTGCGCGAGCGGACCGAGGTGCACCTTTTCGCGGCCGATGCGTCCGACCCGGGTTCTGCGGCGGCGGTCGCCGACGCCGCGGAGAGCAGCCTGGGCCAGGTCGACATCCTGGTCCTCAACGCGGGCGGTCCGCCGACCGTCGACCCCACTGCGACGGCGGCCGCCGACTGGCAGGCTGCGCTTCAGCTGCTCGCGCTGACACCGATCGAGCTGGGCACAGCAATCCTGCCCGGCATGCGCGATCGCGGTTGGGGCCGGATCGTCGCGATCCTCTCGTCGGGCGTGAAGCAGCCGATCCCCGAGCTGGTGTACTCGAATGCCGGCCGCTCGGCACTCGCCGCCTGGCTGAAGACGACCGCCCGCAGCGTCGCATCCGAGGGAGTGACCATCAACGGCGTCCTGCCGGGCCGGCTGGATACCCCACGGGTCGTCGCGCTCGACCGCGAGGCCGCGGAGCGGCGCGGCGTGGAGATCGACACCGTGCGGCGCGAGCGGCTGGCGACCATCCCGGCGGGTCGCTACGGTCGGCCGCAGGAGCTCGCCGCCCTGGTCGCGTTCCTGGCGTCCGAGCCCGCCTCCTATGTCACGGGCCAGCTGATTGCGGTCGACGGCGGGCTGATCGCAGGGATCTGACCCGCCGTCGCGAACCCGTTGCGGCGTATGGTCTAATCGCCACTCAGCCCCCAGAGCGCCCGAGGTTTCCCATGACCGTCACGTCCGCGGATCGGCTCACCGGCGACGAGATTCTGCGCCTCTGCAGCGAGCACACCTTCTACTCGTGGTCCGCGCAGGCGAAGGTGAACCCAATCGTCGTAGATCGGGCCGAGGGGATCTACTTCTGGGATCCCGAGGGGAAGCGCTACATCGACTTCAACAGCCAGCTGATGAGCGTCAACATCGGTCATGGCGACCGCCGCGTGGTTGACGCGATCGCCCAGCAGGCGGAGCGCCTCATCTTCGCGGCGCCTCAGTTCGCCACCGAGCCGCGCGCCCGCCTGGGCGCTCTCCTCGCCGAGCTGGCTCCGGGCGGATTGGACACATTCTTCTTCACACTTGGTGGTGCCGAGGCGAATGAGAACGCCCTGCGCATGGCGCGGATCGTCACCGGACGCCAGAAGGTGATCGCTCGCTATCGCGGTTACCACGGCGCGACCGCGGGCGCGATCTCGACCACCGGCGATCCGCGCCGCTGGGCGAGCGAGCCGGCGATCCCCGGCGTGATCCGGGTGCTGGACCCGCAGCGCTACCCGAGTGCCGAGGCGGAGCCGGTCGACGAGCACCTCGCCTACCTCGACGAGGTGATCAACTACGAGGGGCCACACACCATCGCGGCCTTCATCCTGGAGACCGTGGTCGGCACGAACGGGATCCTGATCCCGCCCGACGGGTACCTGCAGGGCGTGCGCGAGCTGTGCACGAAGTACGGGATCATGATGATCGCCGACGAGGTGATGTCGGGTTTCGGCCGGACCGGGCGCTGGTTCGCTGTCGACCATTGGGACGTGGTGCCCGACCTGCTCACCATGGCCAAAGGCCTGACCAGCTCCTACTTGCCGCTGGGTGCGGTGGCGATGAGCGATCGAATCAAGGACTACTTCGCCGAAAGGGTCTACTACGGTGGCCTCACCTACTCGGCCCACCCATTGAGCTGTGCAGCGGCAATCGCGGCGGTCAATGTCCTGCGCGACGACGACCTGGTCGGCAACGCCGCTCGGCTGGGCCCGGTAATGAGCGGAGAGCTCGCAGGCCTCAAGGAGCGTCATCCGAGCGTCGGGGCCGTGCGCAATATCGGCCTCTTCGGAATCGTGCAGCTGGTGCGGAATCGGCAGACGATGGAGCCGATGGCGCCCTTCAACTCGTCCTCGCCCGAGATGGCCGAGCTCGATGCGCGGCTCAAGGCCGACGGCCTCTACACGATGCAGCACTGGGACAGCTTCTTCACCAACCCGCCACTCTGCATCAACGAGGAGCAGCTGCGTGAGGGCTTTGCGATCATCGATCGCGCGCTCGAGGTGACCGATGCCGCGGCCGCCTAGGCGGCCGCACGCCTCCGTCCGATGACGGCTGCCGGTGCGGCGCTGCCGCGTCGCTCGCCGAGCTCGCAGCGTCTCGGCGGCCTGGGATCCGCGCTGCGCTCGACAGCAGCCTTCATGGTGGTCGTGCTCCTGCTGGCGGTGGCGTGGGAGGCGGCCAAGTGGATCGCCGGCGATCCGTGGCGCGAGGCGCTCGGAATGCCGATCGATCCACCGCACATTCCGCCCTTCCACATCAAGCAGTTCAGCGACCTGAACCTGCCCCACGTGTGGGACGTGATCGGAGCGTTCTCTCGACCGTCTGTTCGCAACAGCCCTTTCACTCTCGGCGCGGTGCTGATCGACGCGGCCGTCTTCACCGGTCGGAGCGCGGTGCTGGGCTTCGCCGTGGGGGCGGTCGTCGGCCTAGGCCTGGCGATCCTGTTCGTGCGCTCGAGGCTGCTCGAGCGTGCCCTGGTTCCGTACGTGATCGCCACCCAGACCGTGCCGATTGTCGCCCTGGCGCCCATGCTCGTGCTCTGGGTCGGCCGGGAGTGGACGAGCGTGGTGCTGGTGAGCGCCTATCTCACGTTCTTCCCGGTCACCATCGCCGGAATCCGCGGCCTCTCCTCCCCAGATCCTCGCTCTCTCGAGCTGATGCGCAGCTACGCGGCGAGCGACTGGAGCGTGCTCTGGAAGGTTCGCTTTCCGGCGGCCCTTCCCTACCTCTTCACCGCATTCAAGATAAGCGCCACGGCCAGCGTGGTCGGTGCGATCGTGGGCGAGGAGCCGACCGGAATCCGCGGAGGGCTGGGCCGGGCAATCCTGCAGTTCAATACGCAATACTCGAGCGGGCCGGAGAAGCTGTGGGCGGTGGTGATGGTTGCGGCAGCGCTGGGCATCGTCTTCTTCGTCGTGGTTCGCGTGGCTGAGCTGGTCGTCCTGCGGAACCGCACGCTGCCGAGCGACGTATGACCGAGACGAGGACCGCACCTCCGCCCGGGCCGAGGCCGGCGACGCCGGGTTATGTCCCTCCGATCGTCACGATCCGCAGCGTCATCAAGCGGTTCACGGTGAGCGGGGAGACGACGACGGCGCTGCAGGCGATCGACCTGACGATCGAGCCCGGCGAGTTCATGAGCCTGATCGGTCCGTCGGGATGCGGCAAGAGCACCCTGCTGCGCATCATCGGCGACCTGACCGGGCCGTCGATCGGCACCGTCACCGTGAACGGGAAGCCGGCTTCGCAGGCTCGCCGCGATCGCGACTACGGGATGGTCTTCCAGGCGCCAGTCCTGTTCGACTGGCGCACGATCGAGCAGAACGTGCAGCTCCCGCTCGAGATCATCGGGGTCGGGCGTGGGGAGCGGCAGCGGAGGGCCACGGAGATGCTGGCCCTTGTCGAGCTGTCCGACTTCGCGAGGCACCACCCGTGGCAGCTTTCCGGCGGAATGCAGCAGCGAGCGGCGATCGCCCGCGCCCTCGCCTTCGAGCCGACCCTGCTGCTCATGGACGAGCCTTTTGGAGCGCTCGACGAGATGACCCGCGAGCGGATGAACGACGAGCTGCTCCGCATCTGGGAGCGGACGGGCACCACCATCATCTTCGTCACGCATTCGATCCCGGAGGCCGTCTTTCTCTCGAGCCGGATCGTGGTGATGAGCCCTCGCCCGGGCCGCATCACCGACCTGGTGGAGGTGGACCTGCCGAGGCCCCGAACGGATGCGACGCGTGAGAGCGAGCGCTACTTCGAGCTGATCACGAAGGTGCGCGAGGCGCTCCGCGCGCCCGATGCGCGATCGGTTCTGCGATGACCCGGCTGCGCTATTACCTGCCCGCGATCGTCGTGTTCGGGCTCGTGATCGTCGGCTGGGAGCTGCTCGTGACCCTCCTTCATATCCAGCGCTTCCTGCTGCCGCCTCCCTCGGAGATAGCGCGTTCGCTGGTCGAGGAGTGGCCGACGCTGAGGGCGGCGGGGACGACGACGTTGATCGAGGCCGTGGGCGGCTTCCTCATCGGCCTCGCGGCCGGCCTGGTGGTCGCTTTCGCGACCGCGCGCTTCTCGCTGGCGCGCGCCGGGCTGATGCCCTTCGCCATCGCCGCCAACGCGGTGCCCATCGTCGCCTTCGCCCCGATCATGAACAACTGGTTCGGGGTCGCGAGCCCGGTGAGCAAGATGATGATCGTGTCGGTGCTCGTCTTCTTTCCGGTCATGATCAACGTCGTCCGCGGCCTCACCAGCGCGGACCCCGCAACCCTCGAGCTGATGCGAAGCTATGCGGCCAGCGAGCAGGAGATCGTGCGCAAGGTGCGCATCCCCGCGGCCCTCCCCTACTTCTTCACCGCGCTGAAGGTCGGCGCCACGCTCAGCCTGATCGGGGCGATCGTGGGCGAGTACTTCGGCGGCGCAAACGACGCGCTCGGCCGGCTGATCGTCGAGAACGCGGCATTTCTGCACTTCTCGACAGCGTGGGCGGCCATCATCATTGCAGCCGCGCTCGGGATCGCGTTCTATCTGCTGATTATCACCGTCGAGCGGGCCACGATGCCCTGGCACGCGTCCATGCGTGCGCGCGACACTTGAGCGGAGGAGGTGCAGCCCAAACGCCTGACCGGAGGATTCAGGAGAGGCGACCGCGCCAATCGGCGGGGCGCAGCTGGAGGTGCGGAGGACCCGATGAAGCGATTCTGGCGTAGCACGTCACTACTGAGCGCGGCGGCGCTCATTCTGGCCGCGTGCGGCACCGGCGGGACGGGCGCAACGCCGACCGCCCAACAGGCTGGATCCAGCACGCCAAGTGGCAGCGGGCCCGCGGCCGCCAATGATTGTGGCGCCGCTGCGTTTGGGGGCTCCAAAATCGATCTCAGCTTCCAGTTGCAATGGACGCCGCAGGCGCAGTTCGCCGGCTACTTCGCTGCGAACGACAAGGGCTACTACGACGAGGCGGGGCTCACCGTCAAGATCCTCGACGGCGGGCCGACCATCGCGCCGCAGCAGGTGGTCGCGGCTAAGGATGGGCCCGAGCTCGGCGAGGGGTGGGTGCCCAAGGTGCTGGTCGCCGATGAGGCCGGCGCCGACCTTGTGAACATCGCACAGGTCTTCCAGCGCTCCGGAACACTCGACGTGAGCTGGAAGGACAGCAATATCGCGAGCCCCGCCGATTGGAAGGGCAAGAAAATCGGTGCCTGGGGCTTCGGCAACCAGTTCGAGATGACGGCCGCTGCAAGCAAAGCCGGGCTCGCCGCCAGCGACTACAAGGCGGTCACGCAGGACTTCAACATGGATCTCCTGCTCAACCGCGACATCGACGCCGCGATGGCCATGACCTACAACGAGCTTGCCCAGCTGCTCGAGAAGAAGAACCCGGCCACCGGCAAGCTCTACAGCCTCGATGACCTCAATATCCTCAACTTCAACGACGTCGGTACGGCGATGCTGCAGGACCATGTCATCGCCCGGAAGAGCTGGCTGGAAGCCAAGACCGGCAGCGTGAGCAATGAGCAGATCGCGACCTGCTTCCTGCGCGCTTCGTTCAGAGGCTGGATGTACTGCCGCGACAACCCCAGCGAGTGCGTAGACATCACCCTGAACCAGGGCACGATCCTGGGCAAGGGCCACCAGGCCTGGATGATGAACGAGATCAACGCGCTCATCTGGCCGTCTCCGGACGGGATCGGGATCCTGGATCCCAAGCTTTGGCAACAGACGATCGACATCTCGAAAGAGTTCAAGATCCTCAAGGCCGACCCGGCGGCCTGGACCTTCAGGACCGACCTCGCCCAGGCCGCCCTCGACGGGCTCCAGGGCGAGACGAAGGGGACCAGCTTCACCAAGGCGACGGTGGAGGTGACCCCCGGCGGCGAGTGAGCCTCACGCGCTGGTGAAATCACCGAGGCCCCTCCGCGAGAGGGGCCTCGGTGCGTATTCAGTCGGATGCACGCGGGCCTGTACCATGACGCTCCCGCCCGCGAGCCCGACGATGGAACGATCGCCGCCCCGGCCACCAGCAACGCGCCGATGACCGGCGGCCTCGGGCTGACGCTTCTGACGGCCCTGACCGCGGCCCTGGTGCTGGGGGCTGTGGCGCATCGGCTGCGGATGACCCCGATGGTCGGCTACATCGCCGCCGGCCTGCTGGTCGGGCCTTTCACGCCGGGCTTCGTCGCCGATCGCGACGAGGTCCTGGCGCTCGCCGATATTGGCGTCGCGCTGCTGATGTTCAGCATCGGCCTGCGCTTCAGCCTGCGCGAGCTGCGCTCTGTCGGACCGCTGGTGCTGGCCGGCGCGCCGCTACAGGTCGCGGCCGCCATGGCGGCCGGCACCGCTGTCGGCCTCGGATTCGGCTGGCCGGTGACGCAGGCCCTCTTCGTTGGCGCCGCCCTGGCGATCTCCTCGAGCGTGGTCCTCGCCAAGGTGGCGGGCGAAGCGACCCTCACGACGACGGCGCATGGTCGAATCGCCATCGGCTGGTCGATCGTCCAGGATCTGCTGACCGTCCTGCTGGCGGTGGTGCTCACCGCCCTCACAACCGGCTCGGAGCAGCCGGTCGTCGACGCGCTGCGCTCGAGCGGCATCGCGCTTGGCTTCGTGCTGGTGATGGTCCTCCTCGGCTCCCGTGTGCTGCCGTCGCTGCTGGGCCGGGTCGCGCGCCTGGGCTCTCGCGAGCTGTTCGTGATCGCGGTGGCAGTGCTGGCGATCGGGACCGCCTTCGCCGCCAGCCGCCTGGGAGTCTCGGTGGCGCTGGGCGCCTTCGTCGCGGGGCTTGCCCTGGCCGATTCTGACCTCACCGCCAGCGTTCTGGGCGAGGTCGTGCCGCTCCGCGAGCTCTTCGCCACCATTTTTTTCGTGTCGATCGGCATTCTGCTCCAACCGCTGGCCGTGCTTGCCGGATGGCCGGTCGTCGTTGCCCTGCTGGCGCTGGTGATCCTCGGAAAGGCGCTGCCCGTCGCAGCGATCGGGCTGATCGCGGGGCAGCGCCCATCGACCGCCGTGCGAACGGGTGTGCTCCTGGCCCAGAGCGGCGAGTTCAGCTTCGTGCTGGCGACGCTGGGCCTGCAGGTGGGAGCGGTGAGCAGCGGCGCATTCTCGCTGGCGATGGGTGCGGTGGTGCTGAGCATCGTGACCGCGGCGCCACTCAACGCGCTGACCGCTCGTCTCAGCGGCCGCCTCGACGCTATGGGGACTTTCGGCCGCAGCTTGCCGGGCGAGGTCGAGCTGGGCGGCATGCGCCGCCACGCCGTGATCCTGGGCTACGGCCAGGTCGGGCGGTCGGTCTGCCGCGTGCTGGCGGCGCGTGGCTTCGGCTGGGTCGCGGTCGATGCTGACTACGGCCGCGTGCGTGCAGCGCGCGAGGCCGGCTCGCCGGTGATCTTCGGCGATGCCGGCGCGCCGTCGGTGCTGGAACACGCGCGCGTGAGCGAGGCGTCCGTACTGGCGGTCGCCATCTCCGATGCCTTGGCCACCCTGCAGGCGGTCGAGTACGCGGTCCGCCACAACTCGCGGCTGGCGGTCGTGGCGCGGGCGCACTCGAGCGCCGAGGAGGTCGATCTGCGCCGCGCGGGCGCGCTCCACGTGGTCGTGGCCCAGCGCGAGCTCGGTAACGAGCTGATCCGTCACGCGCTCCGGCGCTTCGGCGTCTCCGACCGCGAGGTGGCGGCCATCCTGCGCCGCGAGTAGGTGTCGGGTGGCGAGGCAAGAGATGCGGCCTGCGCCCCCGTCTCGAATTTCTCCGTTACCAGCCGGAGTGATGGACTGCTAGCCCCACGCCTCGCCGATGCGCCCTACCAGCTCGTCCAGCGAGTCGACCACCAGCGCAGGACGCTCACCCTCGGGGAGCCGCTGGATGATGCCCCACGGACCGCGGCGTAGCCAGATTGATCGCAGCCCGGCCGCCATCGCGGGCAGCACGTCGTTGTCGACGCGGTCACCGACGTAGGCAACGTCGGTCAGCATCGGCCCACCCATCAGCTCGAGCGCCCGGGCGAAGAATGCCGGGTCCGGTTTGGCGACGCCCATCTCCCCGGACATCGCGATCACCTCGGCCGTCACGCCCAGCGCGCGCAGCTCCGCCGATCGCGCCGCGGGCTGGTTTGCGACGACCGCCAGCCGATAGCCGGCTGCACGCAGTCCGTCGAGGGCGCGCAGCGCATCGGGATAGAGGTCGTGCGGCTGGAACCCGCCGTAGACCGACTCGACCGCCTCGATCCGCATCGGCCAGTCGTCGACCCCGAAGATCTGGAAGATGTCCCGGTGCTCCCCGTCCCGCGCGATGACCGCGCCAATCGCCGCAAAGAGCGTCAGGCGCGGAATGCGCAGCTCATCGGCCCAGATCGACCAGATCCGCGTCTCGTCGATGAGGGTCTCGCCCACGTCCAGGCAGACCCAGCGCATGGATGGCTCAGGCACGGTGAGGCGCACGTCGCGTGCGCGATGAATCGAGATCGGGTGAGTGGTGGGCGCCAGTCAGACTGGCCTTACGACCGATGGACCGGATCTCCTCGGCCGAGCCGTCATCCCGCTTGGCCTTACGGGCGACGAAGGGCCTGGTCTCGCCCATGATCCGACCCCCGCCGGCCATGAGGCCAGTCACGTTGGCGGGCGCGGGTCGCAGGCGCTGACCGAAGCTGTGGCGACCTCGAGGTCGATGCCCCTCACTGCCTTTACCGGACCGAAGGATTTGACGAGTCCGTCCACCCTGATGACAGGGGCTTCGTTCATGAGCTGGCCGCCCGGCTAAGCGCTCTTCACGCCGCTGACCAGGGAGGCGACCGACGTCTTTGCGTCGCCGAAGAGCATGGCCGTCTTCGGGTCTGAGTAGAGCGGGTTGTCGATGCCAGCGAAGCCGGCGCCCATGGAGCGCTTCAGCACGATCACGTTCTGAGCCTGATCGACGTTCAGGATCGGCATGCCGTAGATCGGTGAGGAGGCATCGCTGCGGGCCGCCGGATTGGTCACGTCGTTGGCGCCGATCACCAGCGCCACGTCGGCGTTGGCGAAGTCCTCGTTGATCTCGTCCATCTCCTTCAGCCGGTCGTAGGGCACGTTCGCCTCGGCCAGCAGCACGTTCATGTGGCCCGGCATGCGACCGGCGACCGGGTGGATGGCGAACTCGACGTCGACGCCCCGCGCGACGAGCAGGTCCATCAGCTCCCGAACCGGGCCCTGCGCCTGTGCGACGGCCATCCCGTAGCCGGGGACGATGATCACCTTCTTGCCGTAGGCCATCAGCACGGCGGCATCGTCGGCGCTGATCTCGCGAGCGGTCTGCTCGCCGCCGGCGGTCGCTTCCCCGCCGGCAACCACCGCACCGAAGGCCCCGAAAAGCACGTTGAAGATCGATCGGTTCATGGCGGCGCACATCAGCTGGGTCAGGATCGCGCCGGAGGCGCCGACCAGGGTCCCGGCGATCAGGAGGGCGTAGTTGCCGAGGACGAAGCCGGTTGCGGCCACGGCGATGCCGGTGTAGCTGTTGAGGAGGCTGATCACGACTGGCATGTCCGCCCCGCCGATGGGCATCACCAGTGCCACGCCGGTGACCAGTGCGATCGCCACGAAGATCAGGAACAGGGGCACGCTGTTGGTGAACGCCGCCAGCACGACGCCGATGACCACCAGCGCCCCCAGCAGCAGTGCTGCGACGATCTGCTGCCCGGTATAGGTGACCGCCCGGGCGTTGATCAGCCCCTGCAGCTTGCCGAACGCGACGATCGAGCCGGTCAATGAGACGCCGCCGATCACCGCACCGAGCAGAGTGGCGATCATGGGTACCAGTGGGAGCAGCTGACCGGATGGGCGCTGGCCGACGCCTAGCAGAAACTCGGAGAGCGCAACCACGGCAGCCGCCCCACCGCCGGCGCCGTTGAAGATGGCGACCATCTGCGGCATGGCGGTCATCGGTACGCGGCGAGCGCCCAGCGTCCCGACCACCGCGCCGACGAGACCGCCGACAAGGAGAATCCACCAGTGCGCCAGCAACCCGCCGGCGCTCACGAAGGTCCAGACGATGACGAGCGCCATGCCCGCCGCGCCGAGCAAGTTGCCGGTGCGTGCCGTCTTAGGCGAAGCGAGGAACTTGAGCGCCAGGATGAAGCTGGCGGCAGCGATCAGCCAGACCGCAAAGGTGACGATCTGGCTGGCGCTCACCGCTTATCCTCGGGCCGCCGCTTGAACATCTCCAGCATGCGGTCGGTGACCACGAATCCGCCGACCACGTTGATCGTGCCCATGGTGACGGCGACGAGCGCCAGGATGATCCGGAGCGGGTCGTCGGCGGTGGCGGCGATCAGCATGGCGCCAACCACGATCACGCCATGGATCGCATTGGCGCCCGACATGAGCGGCGTGTGGAGCATGGTCGGTACCTTGGAGACGACCTCGTAGCCCACGAACGCGGCGAGGACGAGGATGAAGAGCGCGTCGAGGAGCGCGCGTGGCTCGAGCGACTCGGTCATGCCTTCGCCCCTTCGAGCGCCTTCGCGGTTGCCTCGTGGACGACTTCGCCGCCGTGGGTGATGGTGGCCCCGCGCGTGATCTCGTCCTCGAGGTTCAGCTCGATCGAGCCGTCCTTGACGAGGTGCTTCACCAGCGTCTGGATGTTCTTGGCGTACATCTGCGAGGCGTGGGCCGGCATCAAGGCCGGCAGATTTGTGAGGCCGATGATCGTCACGCCGTGGCGGACCACCTCCTTGTCTGGCTCGGTGCCCTCGACGTTGCCGCCGGCCTCTGCCGCCATGTCAACGATGACGCTGCCCGGCCGCATGCTCTTCACCATCTCGTCGGTGATCAGCCGCGGCGCGGGGCGCCCGGGGATGAGCGCCGTAGTGATCACGAAGTCGGCTTCCCCGACCCGCTGGGCGATCAGCTCTGCCTGGCGTCGCTTGTAGTCGTCGCTCATCTCGCGGGCGTAGCCGCCGGCGGTCTCGGCCTGAGCCTTCTCCTCGTCGGTCATCTCGACCTCCAGGAAAGTGGCGCCGAGCGACTGCACCTGCTCCTTGACAACCGGCCGCACGTCGGTCGCCTCGACCACGGCGCCCAGCCTCCGCGCGGTGCCGATCGCCATCAGCCCGGCAACGCCGGCACCCATGATCAGGCCCTTCGCGGGCCGCACCGTGCCGGCTGCGGTCGTCAGCAGCGGCATGAACTTCGGCAGCCTGTCTGCCGCCAGCAGGACCGCCTTGTAGCCGCCGACCGTGCTCTGCGAGCTGAGCGAGTCCATGCTCTGGGCGCGCGTGATCCGCGGAATGGCGTCCATGCTGATGGCGCTCACGCCTCGTTTTGCCAGCTTCTGGGCCAGCTTCGGGTTGGACAGCGTGCCGAGTGTTCCGATGAGGACGCTCTCCTTGGGCAGCATCTCGATCTCGGCATCGCTCGGGCGTCCCACGCGGAGCACCAGATCAGCCTGGCGGTAGAGGGTGGCAGCACTGGGAACGATGGTGGCACCCGCCTCGGCGTAGGCCTCATCCGGGATGAATGCCCCTTCCCCGGCTCCGGCCTGAACCAGGACCTCGACCCCGTCCCCAGCCATCTCGCCGACCGTCTGGGGCGTGGCGGCGACGCGATTCTCGCCCTCGGCGGTTTCTCGGGGGACAGCGATCTTCATTGGGTGAGTCCTGCGGGATGCGCGCGCGAACCGCCTCCGCGATCGGTGGCGGTTCGGGACGGCGAGTGTAGCAGAGCAGGGGGCCGATGCCGGGGCCCCCACGATCGAGACGTGCGCGGCTTAGTGGGTTGAGCGCAAGACTCGCTGGCGGGCTAGGCTTGCCGGCAATGAGCGTCGTGATCGAGATCGGCGGACGGCGCCTGGAGCTGATCCACGGCGACATCACGGCACAGCGGGTCGATGCCATAGCCAACGCGGCAAATGCCGCGCTGGCTGGAGGCGCCGGTGTGGACGGCGCGATCCACGGCGCGGGGGGTCGCGAGATCATGGCCGAGCTCCGAGCGCGACACCCGCAGGGCACGCAGACGGGCACTGCCGTGGCAACCGGCGCGGGACGGCTGCCGGCGCGCTGGGTGCTCCATGCGGTCGGCCCTCGCTGGCGGGGTGGCGAGCGGGACGAGGCGGCGCAGCTCGCCTCCGCCTATGCCGCCTGCCTGCACCTCTGCGACGAGCTGGGCGCCAGAAGCGTGGCCTTCCCGGCGATCAGCCTCGGCATCTATGGGTACCCCCAGCGGGAGGGGGCACAGATCGCGCTGCGCACGGTGAGGGATCACCTGCGCGGCGAGACGACCGTCGAGCTCGCGCGATTCGTCCTCTACTCCCGGAGACGTTCCAGGCCTTCAGCGAGGCACTCGCCGCGCTGCGCGAGTGACGGTACGGATCAGGGTGCGGGCGCTGCGGCGGTGCGCAGCCCGCCGCCCGGGTGCCGTGCACCGAGCCGGAATCGGTCGTCGGGCGGGGCCACCTCGGAGGTGCCAGTCAGCACAAGCGCCGAGACGTGCTCCCCCATCGAGGGGCCGTGCTTGAAGCCGTGGCCGCTCCCGCCACCCACGATCCAGACGTTCTCCCATTGGGGGTGCGAGTCGGCGATGAAATGCGCGTCCGGAGTCGCCTCGTACTGGCAGACGCGTCCCTCCGCGACCGGCCGCTCCGCCAGCTCGGGGAAGCGCAAGCGCAGGTAGTCGCGCGAAGCATCCACGAACGGATCGGTCAGCCGGCGGTCCTGGCGGTCCGGGTCGACCACCGGCCCCGGCCAGTCGGGCGCCAGCTTGAAGCCCCGCCCTTCCACCGAGCCGACGCCGTAGAAGGAGCGGTCGTAGTCGACCCAGGTCGGCAGGTTGGCTGCATCGAAGCGCGCGTCGCCGGGGCCAGGGGCGATGAAGACGACCTCCTGGCGGGTCACCGCCAGGTCGACCAGATCAGGGAACAGGGTCGCCAGCCACGGACCGCAGGCGAAGACGAAGGCATCGGCCTTCAGGTCCGCGCCGTCCACCAGGCGAAGCCGGTGCAGCTCACGGCCGGAGCCATCGGCCTCGGACGGCAGCCGGGCGAGACCGATACGCAGCTCGCCGCCGTCGGCGGCGAATGCAGCGCAGGCGGTGGCGACGCCGCGGCGGGCAAGCAGCGCCCCGCCCTCGGGCTCGTAGAGCGCCCAGCCCAGGTCGCTGCCTGCGATCTGAGGGTAGCGGAGCAGAAGCTCGTCGCCGGGCCAGCGCTCAACCGGGATCCCCAGCCGCTCGAGGGTCGAGAGCGAGTCGGCCTCGAAGCCATGGTCCTGATGCGCAAACCAGAGGACGCCGCTCGGCACGAAGAGCCGCTGGCCCGTGGCGCGCTCGAGGTCGAGCCAATGCTCCCGGGCACGCCGCTGCCAGCGCGGATAGTGGTCATCGCCGCCGTGCGCGCTGCGCGTGATCCGCGTCTCGCCGCCGGAGGAAGCCAGCGAGTTGCCGGGCCCATAGGCATCGAGGAGTGTCACCTCGGCGCCGCGGCGCCGGAGCCAGAGCGCCGTCCAGGCCCCGAAGACGCCAGCCCCGATCACGATCACCCGCATCGCGCGATGGTAGCGGCACAGTCGCGATGCGACGGCGACGGCGACGGCGACGAGCGGAGCCTCGCTCGGTTACGCTGCGCCCGATGGAAGCGGCGGTCGCACCGGTCATTGCCACGCGGGGTTTGACCAAGCATTACGGCAAGGTCGTAGCGCTGACCGACCTCACGCTCGAGGTGCGACGGGGCGAAGTCTTTGGTTTTCTGGGGCCCAATGGCGCCGGCAAGTCGACGATGATTCGGACCCTGCTGGGCTTTCTGCATCCGACCGGCGGCGCTGCCACCGTGCTCGGGCTGGACGTGGTTAGAGAGAGTGTGGAGATCCGCAGGCGGACCGGATACCTCCCCGGCGGGATCGCGCTGTATGACTCTTTGAGCGGTGGTGACGTGCTCGACTATCTTGCCGACCTGCAGGGCCAGGAGCCGTACCGGCGTGGCGAGCTGTGCGATCGGCTCCAGATGACCGGCAGCGTCCTGAAGCGCAGAGTGCGCGACTACTCGCGCGGAATGCGCCAGAAGATCGGCGTCATCCAGGCACTTCAGCACGATCCAGAGCTCGCCATCCTGGATGAGCCAACCGAGGGGCTCGACCCGCTGATGCAGCAC
>JALYTG010000094.1 GCA_030854405.1 Chloroflexota bacterium
TATGGTGGGTGGCGCAATCGACTCGAGATGGCTCTTCACGAGCTGCTCGATCTGCCGGTAGTCCTGATCCGGGACGAGCCGCGTGCTGAACTTCGCGGCGGCCCACGCCGGGATGATGGTCTTGGCTCCCGCGCCGCTGTAGCCGCCCCAGATGCCGTTGATGTCGAAGGTTGGGCGCGCTGAGACGCGCTCGATCAGCGGGTAGCCCTGCTCGCCATCACCCCAGGCGGGCACGCCGATCGACTGCCGCATCTCCTCCGAGTCGACCGGAAGCGCAGCGTAGGCAGCCCGCTCCTCATCGGTCAGCTCGCGAACCGCGTCGTAGAAGCCGGGGACCGCGAAGCGGCCGGCTTCATCGGTGAGGGAGGCGAGCATGCGGACGAGGACGTTCGCCGGATTGTCGACTCCGCCTCCGAATTGACCCGAATGGAGGTCGTGGTGAGGCCCGGAGACGCGCACCTCCCAGTAGGCGATCCCCCTCAGTCCGTAACCGATCGACGGCGTCCCCGCGTCGTCAAACGTGTCGCCGTCGCTCACCACGCAGAGATCCGCCTTGAGCAGCTCGGGGTGGCTGGCAATGAACTCCTCGACCGGCTCCGAGCCGACCTCCTCGTCGCCCTCGAAGAAGAAGCGGAGGTTGACCGGCAGTTGACCGGCTGTCGCCAGCCAGGCCTCGGCCGCCTTCAGATGCATGAAGAGCTGGCCTTTGTCGTCGCCGGCACCGCGGGCGTACACCCGGTCATCTTCGTGGCGCGGCTCGAACGGTGGGCGCACCCACTCGTCCAGGGGATCGGCTGGCTGGACGTCGTAATGGCAGTAGACGAGGATCGTTGGCGCGTCCGGACCGGCGTGCAGCCACTCTGCCGTCACGATAGGGTGCGCGCTCGTCTCGGTCATCCGGGCATTTTCGACGCCGATGCGGGTCAGCTCGTCGATGATCCACCGCGCCGCCCGGCGCACCTCATCGTTGCGCTCGGGGTCTGCGCTCACCGACTCGATGCGGAGGAAGTCGTCGAGCTGGGCGAGGTGCTCGTCGGCGTGCTCGGCGAGGAAGCCAAGGGCAGCCTCGACGGCGGTGTCAATCTGAGCTGTCATCGGCCGATGATAGGCGTCGACCGCCTCGCCTGTCGCCCTAGGCGAAGAGGCCGCGCAAGAAGCCGAGGAAGAGCGCCAGGGCGAGTGCCGGAATGAAGCTCGCAGCGCGCAAGAAGGTCGGCCAGGCAGGCCCACCGAAGAACGCGTAAGCGGGAATGCTGACAGGAAACAGGAGCAGCGCGGCCGACCATCCGACACGTTGCCGCCTGCTGAGATCGGCCCGGTCCTGCAGGTCGAGCCAGTACGCGGCGATCATGATGAAGCCGGCAACCGCGGACACCGCGAAGAGGGTCCAGATCAGGGGGAGCACGACGGACCGATGCTAGCGCGGCTCGTCTGAGCTCGCGCGGCGCGCGATATCGTCCGCGCCATTGAGGAGATCGGTCAGGAAGGCCAGCGGCCGGTGACGCGGGAGGCGCGGCTCGGACTCGGGGAGCAGGGCGAGCAGCGCGGCACGCATCTGTGCATCCAGCGTCTCACGTGCCTGGCGGCCTCGCAGGCCCGCCGTGGAGAGCGGCTCGCCGAAGCGAACCACGAGCCGCTTGCGGAACCAGAGCGTGGTCGAGCCAACGACCGCGCACGGGACGATCGGTACTCTCGATGCCAGCGCGAAGGCTGCCGCCCCCTCCTCCAGCGGCAGCAGTCCGCTCTCACGAAAGCCGATCCGACCCTCGGCGAAGATCCCCAGCACGCCGCCAACCGAGAGGACGCGCCGCACAGCGCGGACCGCGGAGGTAAGCGTCGTCTTCTCGGGGTTGTAAGGGATCACGCCGCCGAGGTAGGTCATCAGCCGGTTCCTGAAGCCTCGGCTGAAATCGGTTTCGCGCGGACCAAACCAGGTGATCCGTGGTTCCAGCGGCGTGGCGGCCATCACCAGCATCGGATCGAAGCCGTTGTGGTGGTTGACCACCAGCTGGAAGGGCGGGGTGGGCATCCGTGCCAGGCCCTCGACCCGAAGGTCGAAGAGGAGGCGGATGAGATGCCAGTTAAGACCCCACAGGATCCGATAGCGCGGCGTGACATCGACGCTGAGATCGCGAGGTCCGGTGCGCCGGGCGCGGTCGGCCCCGTGGTCGTCGGTCAGGCTCACGCGGCGGTCAGCGCGGCTGGGGTGCGCAGGAGTTCGGACTCGTCCTCCCGGCGCCGAGGATTGACCTGAGTTAGGGCGAGGGCCGAGAGCCCCACGAAGGCCGCGGCGATGCCCATCGCCGCGCGCGGTCCGAACGGGTCGCCGATGATCCTGGCAACGAGGTCCTGCAGCGGGCCGGCAATCACCACGTAGACCGGACCTGCCATCGCCGTCCCAGCGTTCAGGATCCCCATGTAGCGCCCGGCTGTCTGCTTGGGGATCACATCGGACATCAGCGCCCAGTCGGCGGAGAGGAAGAGGCCCATGCCCACGCCGAACGGGACCCAGGCCGCGACAGCGAGCTCCGGGGTTGGCGCCACGGCAACGCCGGCCATTCCCAACCCGGCAATGACTGCGGCTGCCCAGATCACAGGTCGGCGTCCGAAGCGATCGGAGAGGCGTCCGCCGGGAAGCGCCGCGAGAGCGGTGCACACGCCGACGATGGCGGTCGCGATCAGGACCGTGGTATCGGCCTCGGCCGGGGATAACCCGTGCGAACGGCGAAAGTAGCCGACCGCCAGCGCCGTCGCGTTGTACGCACCAAGGAAGAGGAGGCGTACCAGGAGCAGCCACAGCACGTCGCGCTGCTGCAGGATGTCGCGGCCCCACGCCGAGAGGGCGATCTGCGTCCATGAGCGCGTTCGGACCGGGGCGGCGCGGCCCTCGTCGACGGTCGCGACCAGGATCACCATGGTCACGACCTCCACGACGCCCAGCGCCAACGTGGCGAGCGCGATGTTGCCGACCACGCCGCCGACAGTCGCAATCCCTACGCCGGCGATCGTACCAAGGGTCAGCATCAGCCCCATCAAGCCGCTCGCGGTGCCGACCTGTTTGGCGGGTACGAGGTCAGGCACATAGCCCTGGAACGGACCCTGGGCGAAGTTCGAGCTGACCTGGAGCAGGAAGTAGAACGCGACGATGGCGACAAACTCGTTCGAGTAGGCGATGCCCGCCAGAAACGCCACGTCGAGCAGGGCACCGATAACGATGTAGGGCTTACGGCGTCCCCAGCGTGTGACGGTGTAGTCGCTGATCACTCCGACCGTGGGCTGGATGATGATCGGTGCCACCGCGCCGACAACGAACAGGATGGCGATCAGGGTGCCCGCCATCTCGCGGCTCATATCGTCCGCGCGTCCGGGGAGGATGATGACGTTCAGGCCGCCCCAGATTGTCTGGATGCCGAGCCAATAGATTGAGAGCGTCAGCAGCTGGTGGAAGGGAAGGCGCGGACGGTCCTCGATCGGTCGCTCGGGGTCGGTCATCGGTTCGTCTCCGGCTCGGTGACGGGGCACGATACCCGTCGCGCCACTCGTTGGCGAGGAGGGTTGCATGCGACGACTGCGGCCCTACTGCGGCCCGGCCGCCGTTGGAGGAGTGCGGCTAGAATCGGCGTAGTGATCGATCCCATCGCCTTTCGCATCGGTCCGCTCCAGCTGCACTGGTACGGCATCATCATTGCGGCCGCGGTGCTGCTCGGCGCCCTGCTGGGGGCACGCGTCGCGAGGAGCAAGGGCGAGAACCCGGACGAAGGCTGGTCGATGCTACTGCCGGTCGTCGTCGTCTCGGTGATCGCCGCCCGCATCTACCATGTCATCCACCAGTGGGATGCCATCTACTCGAAGAACCCGGCGCTGATCCCGCAGATCTGGAATGGCGGGATCGGCATTCCGGGTGCGATCGCTGGCGGCGCTCTGGCGATCTGGGTCTACACCCGCGCCAAGGGACTCTCGACCGCGCGCTGGCTGGATATTTTCGCCCCGGCACTGCTCCTCGGCCAGGCAGTCGGTCGCCTAGGCAACTTCGTGAACCAGGAGCTCTACGGCCCGCCAACCACCCTGCCGTGGGGAATCCCGATCGACTCCGCCCATCGGCTCGCCGAGTGGATGAACCTGAACGCCTTTCCGGTCGCCACGACGCGCTTCCACCCACTCTTCGCGTACGAGGCGATCCTCAACCTGATCGGAATGGCGGTCCTCCTCTACCTCGGCCGGCGATGGGCGCATCGGCTCTACGACGGCGACATCGCCCTCCTCTACATCATGTGGTACGGCGCGGTGCGCACTGCCCTCGAGACCTTCCGCACCCAGAACTGGATCATCCTCGGTATCCCGACCGCGATGTGGGTCGGGATCCTGGGCTTCGTGCTGGCCAGTGCCTGGCTCATCATTCGGCATCGCCGGGGCTGGGGCACGCCGATGCTCCACCCAACCGAGCCTGACCGGACCGATGAGCTCGCCACGGCGCCTCAGCCCGGCCCGGAGCCTTCCCCTGGCTGATCGACCGGGTCTCCTGCCGGACGTGACCGCCGCGATCGGTGCCACGCCGCTGGTGGCGATGGATCGGCTCGCCGCGGACCTGGCGCCACGCGTGGTCGGCAAGCTCGAGAGCATGAACCCGGGCGGATCGGTGAAGGATCGCATCGCGCTTCCGATGATCGAAGGCGCCGAGCGCGCGGGTCTCCTCAAGCCAGGCGGCGTGATCGTCGAACCGACCAGTGGAAACACCGGCGTGGGGCTCGCGCAGGCCGCCGCGGTGAAGGGCTATCGGTGCATCTTCGTGATGGCGGACAAGCAGTCAGAGGAGAAGCGAGCGCTGCTGCGCGCCTACGGAGCCGAGGTGATCGTCTGCCCGGCAGACGTCGATCCCGACGACGAGCGCTCCTACTACCGGGTCTCGGACCGACTCGCACGCGAGACACCCGGCGCCTGGAAGCCGGATCAATACTCCAATCCCGCAAACCCCGAGGCGCACTACACGACCACCGGGCCCGAAATCTGGGACGCGACCCAGGGGCGCATCACCCACCTCGTCGTCGCGATCGGGACCGGCGGCACGATATCGGGCGCCGGGCGCTACCTGAAGGAGCAGAACCCCGCTCTTGTGGTCGTCGGCGCCGACCCCGCCGGATCGGTCTTCTCCGGAGGAGCGCGCCACCCCTACCTGACCGAGGGGATCGGCGAGGACTTCTGGCCGACCAGCTACGACGCGCAGATCTGCGACCTGATCGTCCGCGTCGAAGATCGAGACTCGTTCCTCACGGCACGAGGTGCGACGATGCTCGAGGGGATCCTGATGGGCGAGTCGTGCGGGACCGCGCTGTGGGCGGCGCTGCAGATCGCGCGCGAGCTCGCGGACCGCGATGCGCTCTTCGTGGTGCTTCTCCCCGACGGCGGGCGGAACTACCTCGGCAAGCTCTACAACGACGCCTGGCTGCGCGAGAAGGGGATCCTGGGTCTCGATGAGGCAGTGGCGGGCTACGACTGGCGTGCCACGCGGCCGTCGGTGGTGGTCCGCCGCGGCGAGGTGCCTTCCCCCGGCTGACGATGGCGGAGGCCGATCAGGAAGCGGCGCGCTCTTGTGGTTGCCAGTCCGGGTGCTCGCCCTGCTTCGCCTCGTCGCGGTATACGCAGCCGGCGTGCGCTCGCAGCACGGCACCCTCCTGGTCGGCGAGCATCCAGGCCTGCCCGACGTCGATCGGGTCGCCGCACAGCTCGCAGGTTTTCCGCTCGCGCTCCAATGGTTCGCTCCGGTGCATGGTTCTAGTCTGAAGCTGCCGCAGCCAGCGTGCCACAATGACGCCCGATGACCGATCGATTCGAGACGCTCGCCGTGCATGCCGGGGCCGAGCCGGATCCGCGGACGGGGGCAGTCAATCCCGCGATCGAGATGTCGACCACCTTCAAGCAGGACGCGGTCGGCGAGACGCGTCTGGGCTACGAGTACGGGCGCAGCGACAACCCGACACGGCGGTCACTGGAGAGCGCGATCGCGGCCCTCGAAGGGGCTGACCATGGCCTTGCATACGCATCCGGCCTTGCGGCGAGTCAGAACATCCTGTACCTGCTCGAGCCAGGCGATCGGCTGCTGATGAGCAACGACGTGTATGGGGGAACGTGGCGGCTTGCGCACCGCGTCTGGAGCAGGTATGGCATCCAGACCGATGCCGTCGACCTCTGCGATCTCGACGCCGTCGACGCCGCGTTAGGTGCCCCAAAGCCAGCTCGCATGGTCTGGATCGAAACGCCAACGAACCCGCTGCTGAAGGTGATCGACATCGCCTCGGTGGCGCGCCTGGCGGCCGGCGTCGGGGCGCTGACGGTGGTCGATAACACCTTTGCGACTCCCTACCTGCAGCGGCCGCTTGAGATGGGCGCCGACCTGGCGCTGCACTCCGCCACCAAGTACCTGGGTGGGCATTCCGACGTGATCGGAGGGCTGGTGGCGACCCGTTCGGACGAGCTGGCCGCTCAGCTCCGTTTCCACCAGAATGCGGCCGGCGCCGTGCCCAGCCCATTCGATTGCTGGCTGATCATGCGCGGCCTGCGGACGCTTACCGTGCGCCTGGAACGGGCTTGTGCCAACGCCGCCCTCATCGCCGCCTGGCTTGCCGATCGCCCGGAGGTGGAGGCGGTGCATTATCCGGGGCTCCCTGAGCACCCGCAGGCGAAGCTGGCAGAGCGCCAGATGCGCCTCCCGGGCGCAATGGTCTCCTTCGAGCTGCGGTCGGGGGAGCAGGCCGCTCGCCGCTTCGTGGCCGCGACGCGGCTCTTCACCCTGGCGGAATCGCTCGGCGCGGTCGAGTCGCTGATCGAGCTGCCTGCGGCCATGACACACCTCTCGGTCGCCGATTCCCCCCTCGCCGTCCCGCCTGGGCTGATCCGCCTCTCGGTCGGCATCGAGGCCGCGGACGACCTCGTGGCGGATCTGGCCGCGGCCTTCGCGGCGGCGAGCTAGCGATGTCCTGCTCCACCCGCCATCTGGCGGAGCGGTGACGGGCCCGGGCCCGGACAAGGACCGGCCGCCGCTGCTGCCCGAGGACAGCCCGACCGAGCTGGTCGAGACCGATGACGGCCACCTCGTCGAGCGGCTCTCGGGTGCGACCGCCACCCTCCTGCTCGCCTGGTTGATCGGGATCGGGGCGGCGACTGCGCTGATCGGGGTCTGGATCTTCGTGTGGATCATCTCCGGGACCCGGATGGGCGTGGACACGCTCTTCTCCAGCCTGGGCTTCTATGTCGCGCTGGCGGGGGCATCGGGTCCCTGCATCCTCTGGCTGGCCGGGCGTGCGCAGGGCCATTCGCTCGGGTGGTTCGCGATGACCGCAGCCAAGATCGGCGCTGTGATGGTGGCGATCACGGTGGCGGTCGGCGCGCTCGCCGCGCTCGTTTTCGGCGGCCTGCCGGGCTTCGGTGCGCTCGTCGTCGCCGCCATCATGCTGGTCGGCGTCTTGCTGATCAGCCAGCTCTGGGGGCTCGCCGTCTGGTCAGCAGACCGGTACATCGCTCGGGCTCGCGTGAGGGGCGGCTAGCGCGCGGGTCAGATCTCGTAGCTGTGCTGCGGCTCCGCGATCGCCACGTCTCGCCCGAAGGCGAGTGACGCCTGGTCGCGCGCCTCGGGGGCTCCTAAAGGGCCGGCAGGCAGGTGGGTCAGCACCAGGCGCTCGACGCCGGCACGGCGCGCGATCTCGCCCGCCTCGGCCGGCAGCAGATGGCCTCGCGGCTCCGGCGGCGCCGCATCCTCCTCCACGGAGCGCAGGGTGGCTTCGCAGAGCAGGAGTTGAGCGCCGTCGATCAGGCGGTCGAGCTGCTCGCACGGAGCGCTGTCGGCGCTGTACACGAACAGCCGCGAAGGGTCCTCACCGACCCCGCGCGCCGTGATCCGAAAGCCCCAGGTCGGGATGTAGTGCTGTGTCGGGCCAGGCTCCAGCTGCACTGTGCCGACCTTGAGCGGCCGCTCGCCGTCGTGCTCCTCCAGCGTGAATGCCTTCTCCCAGAAATCGGGGTACCCCGCCCCGCGAGCCATGTCCGCCATCTGCCCCATGGATCCGGGCGGCAGGATCACACGCAGTTTGCGGCGCGCCTCGTCGGCCCACGGATACACGTAGCGCAGTGTCACGAGGTCGAGAAAGTGGTCGGTGTGCATGTGGCTGATCAGTACCGCGTCGAGCTCGTCGGGATGTCCAAGGCGGAGCAGCTGCGCCACGACGCCGGGGCCGGCGTCGAGCAGGAGCCGCGACCCGCCGGCGTCGAGCAGGTAACCGGCGCAGGCCTCGTCGGGGTTTGGGCGGGCCGGGGA
>JALYTG010000014.1 GCA_030854405.1 Chloroflexota bacterium
GGCGGTTTCCAGGCGGCAGGCGGCAAGGCCCGGGGCGAGAGCCGGCTCCAGGCTCCGAACGTCCTCCACAAAGGTCGGCCGCAGCTCGGGGAGGGCCATGGTCATGCGCTCGGCCTGGCGTCGCACCGCGTCGGCATCACGGTTGAGCAGCAGGAGCCCCGCGGGGAGCGACGGAAGGGCAAAGCCCAGCTCCTGGGCGGAGAGAGATCTGTAGAGGTCGAGCGTCTCGTGGTGGAGCGCGGCCAGTACCGGGTCGAACGGATGCTGGACGGCGCCGAGGTTGCGCCCTGACGCGCCCGCCCCGATGGCCGTGCGCTCGAACAGGGTGACCGATGCGCCTCGCTCCGCGAGATATGCGGCCGCGGCGCAGCCGATGATCCCGCCGCCAATAACGGCGATGTTGAAGCTGCTTCCCTTCACCGCCGGCGGAAAGCGACGACTCCGATGACGATGGCGACGACCGCGACGATCACCACGAGGAGCGGAATCGCGGAGCTGATCGTTGTCACCGGAAATCCTCCACTGCCGCAGCGATTGTGCCACCCCGGGGATCTGCCATTACCATCGCTGGCGCGATGAAGGTGATCTCCGGCCTGGGGAACCCGGGCGAACGCTATCGGCTCACGCGCCACAACGTCGGCTTTCGGGTGGTCGACCTGCTGGCCGACCGGTGGCGCCTGACCGGCAAGGGGAGCGTCCGCGAGGGCGCCGCGCGCCTGGAAGCGCCGCTCCCCGACGGTCGCGTCCTGCTCGTCAAGCCGATGAAATTCATGAACCTCTCAGGCGGCCCGCTCAAGGCCGCCATGCGCCACACCGATGCCGATCCCGCGGTGGACCTGCTGGTGATCGCCGACGACGTCGACCTCCCGCTCGGGCGCATTCGCCTGCGCCGATCCGGGTCCGCCGGTGGTCACAACGGGCTGCGCGACATCATCACTGCCTTTGGCTCGAACGAGTTCGCGCGGCTGCGCGTCGGGATTGGCAGAGGTGGGGAGACCGTCGACCATGTGCTGGCCACCTTCAAGCCGGACGAGCGGGAGCTGGCCGAGGTGGCGATCGGGACGGCCGCCGATGCCGCCGAGCTCTGGCTGCGCGAGGGAATCGACGAGGCCATGAACGCGTTCAACGGGACCGACCTGGCCGAGGATCCCGAGTGACGGCGATCGCGGTCGAGGCCGCTCCGCGGCGGGGAAGCGGGGCGGGCAGGACCGCCGCCCTGACGCCGGAGCTCGTCACCTCCCTGGCGAGCGGTCCGGTGCGGGTACCAGCGGCCGCGCGCCCGGCGTACCTCGCCGCGCGCCGGCTCAGCCTTCCGGCGGCCAGGCCGCTGGTCGTGGTGGCGCGCAACGACGACGAGGCGCATCGCCTGGCGGACGACCTCGGCGCGTGGCTGCATGGCGCCACCATCCGCGTCCTGCCCGAACGTGCCTCGCTGCCGCTCGAGCGCGCCCTCCCCGAGCACGAGGAGTCGGCCGACCGCCTCGACGTGCTGGGCCTGCTGGACGCCGGCGAGCGGGACCTGGTCGTCGTCGCGCCGCTGCTGGCGCTGGCGCAGCGCAGCCTCTCCCGGGACCAGCTCCGTGCCGCACGGGTGTCGCTGCGAGTCGGGGAGCGGATCGCTCAGCGCTCTCTCCTCACCACGCTCGTCATGGGGGGCTACGAGGTGGCGGTCGAGGTGAGCGGGGTCGGGGAGTTCGCGAATCGTGGCGGGATCGTCGACGCGTGGCCGCCCGGCGCCGCCGAGCCGGTGCGCGTCGAGCTGTTCGGCGACGAGGTGGAGTCGATCCGCACCTTCGACCCGATGACGCAGGCGAGCCGGCGTCGCCTCGACCGCGTCGAGCTGCTCCCCGCCAGCGAGTTCCTCAGCGTCGGGGAGCTGCATCCCCCGACCGAGCTGACCGACCTGCTGCGCGACGACCTCGCCAGGCTCGAGCAGGGCGACCTCGCCGAAGCGGCGGAGACCTGGGCGGTGCTCCTCACCGCGGGACCGGCGGCGGATCACCTGCCGGGCAGCGCGCACCTGGCGCTGACCGACGTGGCCGAGCTGCGGGCGATCGCCGTGGAGCTCGACGACCAGGCGGCGACGCGTCGTCGCGGGCTTGCTGAGTCGGGCGAGCTTCCCGCCGACTGGCCGCTTCCATACGACGCCCGCGCCGCGCTCGCCGGCCTGGAGGCGCGCGCGGATGAGTCGCTGGAAGAGCAGGCGGATCTGGAGGTCGGCTTCGCCTCGGCGCCGTTGCTCGCCGGCCGGGCCGATCGGCTCGGCACGTGGTTGCTCGAGCTCGCCCGAGATCGCCGCGTGATCGTGACCACCGACCAGGCGAGCCGCGTTGGCGAGCTGCTGGAGGAGGCGGGGCGCCCCAGCGGACCAACGGCGGAGCTGCGAGAGGTGCCGGCAACGGGAGGGATCGGCCTGGTGCATGGCTCGCTCACGTCCGGATTCGCGCACGCCGACGACCTGGTCGTTCTGAGCGACCGCGAGCTCTTCGGCGCGACCCGGGTGCGGCGCCTGGTCCCGACCAAGGGCGTGGTGACGCGCGACCTGATCGGCAAGCTGAGCGTCGGCGATGCGGTGGTGCACGTCGACCACGGGATCGCCCACTACGTGGGCATGACACAGCGGGAGTTTGGCGGCGCGGTGCGCGAGTACCTGCAGCTCGACTTCGCCGGCACCGACAAGATTTTCCTGCCGGCAGAGCAGATCGGGCGCATCACGCGCTACGGCGGCGGTCCGTCGCCGGCTCTGAGCCGGCTGGGCGGGACCGACTGGGAGCGGACCAAACGGCGCGTGCGGCGCGCGGTCGACGACCTCGCGCGCGATCTGCTCGAGATCTACGCCGCGCGCGAGGCCGCCCCCGGCTTCGCCTTCGGTCCGGACACGACCTGGCAGCGCGAGCTGGAGGAGGCGTTCCCCTGGACCGAGACGCCGGACCAGGCGCGCACCATTGAGGAGGTGAAGGCCGACATGCTGCGCCGCCGGCCGATGGACCGCCTCGTCTGCGGAGATGTCGGCTACGGCAAGACCGAGGTCGCGCTGCGCGCCGCCTTCAAGGCGGTCCAGGACGGGAAGCAGGTGGCCGTGCTGGTGCCGACTACGGTCCTCGCGCAGCAGCACCTCCATACGTTCCAGCGCCGGCTGGCGCCTTTCCCCGTGCGGGTCGAAATGCTGTCGCGCTTTGTGCCCCGCAAGCAGCAAGTGGCGACGGTGGCCGGCGTGGCGGATGGCGTGGTCGACATCCTGATCGGCACGCATCGGATCTTGAGCCGGGATATCGCGTTCGCGGACCTGGGGCTGCTGGTGGTCGACGAGGAGCAGCGCTTCGGGGTCGGTCACAAGGAGCGGATCAAGTCGATGCGCCGGGAGGTCGACGTGCTGACCCTCTCGGCAACGCCGATCCCGCGCACCCTGCACCTCTCGCTGGTTGGGATCCGCGACCTGTCCGTGATCGAGACGCCGCCGGAGGCGCGGCTGCCGATCCAGACCCGGATCGCCGAGGAGGACGACGGCCTGGTGCGCGACGCGATCAACCGCGAGCTCGACCGCGGCGGGCAGGTCTTCTTCGTGCACAACCGGGTCGAGACAATCGAGGGGGCGGCCGAGCGGGTGCGCCGCCTGGTGCCGCGGGCGCGTGTCGCCATCGGGCATGGCCAGATGGCGGAGGGAATGCTCGAGGGGGTCATGCTCGACTTCGACGCCGGGCGCTTCGACGTGCTCGTCTGCACCACCATCATCGAGTCAGGGCTCGACATCCCGAACACCAACACGATCGTCATCGGCCGCGCCGATACCTTCGGCCTGGCCCAGCTGTACCAGCTTCGCGGGCGTGTGGGCCGATCCGACCGACGCGCCTACGCCTACCTGCTGCATCGCCGCGGCACGCCGCTCTCGGCGGTCGCACGCAAGCGGCTGCACGCGATCTTCTCCGCCTCCGACCTGGGAGCCGGCTACCAGATCGCGCTGAGCGACCTCGAGATCCGTGGCGCGGGGAATATCCTGGGTCCGGAGCAGCACGGCTTCATGGCAGCGGTCGGCTTCGAGCTCTACACCCGGCTGCTGGCCGAGGCGGTCGAGCTGCGGCGCGGTCGCGTGCCGATGCCCGAGCCCGCCCCGGTGCGGCTGCAGCTGCCCGGCTCCGCCTACCTGCCCGACGGGCACGTCGCCGACTCGGGCGCCAAGCTCGAGATCTACCGCCGCTTCGCCACGCTGCACTCCGCCGCCGATGCGGACGCTCTCCGCGCAGAGCTGGTGGACCGATTCGGCCCAATCCCCGAGCCGGTCGAGGGCCTCTTCACCGCCGTGCGCATGCGGCTGGCCGCGGAGGCGGCCGGGGTGCCTGACGTGCGGGTCGAGGCGGGCCGCGTGACCTTCAAGTGGCCGCGCTACGACCGCGCGGCCGTCACCCGTGCACTGATGCTGGCTGGCTTCAGGCCGGTCGATTCTTCGAACCAGGTCCGACTGACGGTGCCCGCCAGACGCGATCCCATCGACACCGCCCTGCGCGCGCTGGCGGCATTGGCGTCCTGAAGCCTGGTTCCGAGGCCCTGGACACGGCGTATACTCGCCTTCTCGACCTCGACCTCGATCTCGACCTCGACCTCGACCTCGACCCGGGACGGGCGCACCCGTCCGGCGCCGACCACGTTAAGCGCCGCGCGACGGGCGCGGCTGACGAAGGAGGCGCGAACGTGAGCTCTGGCCCATCCCCCACCGATCCCGCCGAAGCGCGCGCCACGCTGCGCGTCGGCGACCGATCGTATGCCTACTACCGCCTGGATGCGGCCGGTGTCCCGGACATCGAGCGCCTGCCCTACACGGTCAAGGTCCTGCTCGAGAACATGCTGCGTGGCGCCGCGGGCAGCGCCGGGCTGGTCACCCCGCAGGATCTGGCGGCCCTGGCCGCATGGGATCCGACGCAGCCCGCAGAGTACGAGCTCCCGTTCATGCCGGGCCGTGTCATCCTGCAGGACTTCACCGGGGTGCCATGCGTCGTCGATCTGGCGGCCATGCGGGACGCCGTGGCCGGCTTGGGCGGGGACCCGTCACGGATTAACCCGCTCGTGCCAGCGGACCTCGTGATCGACCACAGCGTGCAGGTCGACATGTTCGGTTCCGACGCGGCGTTCGCCATCAACGTCGAGCGCGAGTACGAGCGCAACGGCGAGCGCTACGCGCTTCTGCGTTGGGCCCAGCAGGCCTTCGCCGACTTTCGCGTCGTGCCTCCCGGGACCGGCATCGTGCACCAGGTCAACCTCGAGTACCTCGCAGATGTCGTGAGCGCGCGCGAGACCGATGCCGGGCTGACCGCCTTCCCCGACACCCTGGTCGGCACCGACAGCCATACCACCATGATCAACGGGCTCGGGGTGGTCGGCTGGGGTGTGGGAGGGATCGAGGCCGAGGCTGCGCTCCTTGGCCAGCCGCTCTATCAGCCGATGCCGATCGTCGTCGGGTTCCACCTCGACGGCGAGATGCCGTCGGGCGCCACCGCCACCGACCTGGTCCTGTACGTCACCGAGATGCTCCGCTCGCACGGGGTGGTCGGCAAGTTCGTCGAGTTCCACGGCCCCGGCCTCTCGCGGCTGGGCCTGGCGGACCGGGCCACGATCAGCAACATGTCGCCCGAGTTCGGCGCCACTGCGACCCTCTTCCCGATCGACGACGAGACGCTCCGCTACCTGCGCATGACGGGCCGATCGGCACAGGTCGTCGATCGCGTCGAGGCCTACGCCAAGGAGCAGGGCCTCTTCCGGACCGATGCCTCCCCGGAGCCTGCCTTCAACGAGTCGCTCAGCCTGGACCTCGGCAGCGTCGTGCCGTCGGTCGCCGGCCCGCGCCGCCCGCAGGACCGCGTCGCCCTCGGTGACCTGCGCGAGAGCTTCCGCGGGATCTTCGCGACCGGGCTGCACACGCACCGCGACGGGACCTCGCACGAGCACGTCGTGCCAGCCACGCCTGGCGCGGAGGGGATCGTCGACGAGGCATCCGAGGAATCCTTTCCTGCCAGCGACCCGCCCTCGTACACGCAGCGCACCACGGCGGCGGAGGCCGCGCACGCGGGAAAGGCCGAATCGCCCGCGGCACCGGCCCACACCAATCACACCGACGCCCACTACCGCGCGGCGGAGGTCGAGCAGGATGGCGAGCGCTTCAAGCTGCGATCCGGATCGGTCGTCATCGCGGCGATCACGTCCTGCACCAACACGAGCAACCCAAGCGTGATGGTCGCCGCCGGGCTGCTGGCCCGCAATGCAGTGGCGGCCGGGCTTCGCACGCCACCCTGGGTCAAGACATCGCTGGCGCCAGGCTCGCGGGCGGTGACGGACTACCTGGCGGCGGCAGGCCTGATGGAGCCGCTTGAGGCGCTGCATTTCGACCTGGTCGGCTACGGCTGCACGACCTGCATCGGTAACTCCGGGCCACTGGCGGAGCCGATCGCGCAGGCGATCGAGGCGAACGATCTGGTGGGGGTCGCCGTCCTCTCGGGGAACCGCAACTTCGAGGGCCGCATCCACCCGCTGGCGCGCGCCAGCTACCTTGCGTCGCCGCCGCTGGTGGTCGCCTTCGCGCTGGCCGGGCGCATCGATCTGGACCTGACCAGTGAGCCGCTCGGCACCGGCAGCGATGGTCGGCCCGTCTACCTGGCCGACCTGTGGCCGGCCTCCAGCGAGGTGGCCGACGTGATCGCGCGCTGTGTCCGCTCCGAGATCTTCACCCGCAACTACGCGAGCGTGTTCGAGGGCGACGAGCGCTGGCGCGCACTGCCCGTGCCGGCGGGGGATCGCTACGCCTGGGACCCCGAATCGACCTACGTCGCCCTGCCACCCTTCTTCGAGGGCCTATCGCCCAAGCCTCCGCCGATCGGCGACATTACCGAGGCGCGCGCACTGGCGGTCCTGGGCGACTCGGTGACGACTGACCACATCAGCCCGGCCGGCTCCATTCCGCGCAGCTCACCCGCGGGTGAGTGGCTGACCGCGCACGGGGTCGAGATGCGCGACTTCAACAGCTACGGCTCGCGCCGCGGCCACCACGAGGTGATGATGCGTGGCACGTTCGCCAACATCCGCCTGCACAATGCCCTCGTCCCCGACCAGGAGGGAAACGTCACGGAGTACCTGCCCTCGGGCGAGCGGATGAGCATCTTCGATGCGGCCATGCGCTATATCGCGGACGGCACGCCGCTGGTCATCCTGGCCGGCAAGGAATACGGCTCCGGCTCGTCGCGCGACTGGGCCGCCAAGGGCCCGCACCTCTTGGGTGTGCGAGCGGTCATCGCCGAGAGCTACGAGCGGATCCATCGGTCCAACCTGGTCGGGATGGGAATCCTGCCGCTCCAGTACCTGCCAGGCGAGACGGCCTCGTCCCTCGGCCTGACCGGCCGGGAGACGTTTGCGATCCACGGGCTGGCCGATGGGCTCCGCCCACACCAGCAGCTGACCGTAGACGTTCGCAACCCGGCCGGCGCCGGGCGTCGCTTCCAGGCGGTCGCCCGCCTCGACGGCGAGGTTGATGTCGAGTACTACCGCAACGGGGGTGTCCTGCAGACCGTGCTCCGGCGACTCGTGCGCGAAGGATCCGCCTAGCTGGCGGGATTCGACGCTCCCGCGGGGTGGGCCGTGATCAGCCGGTGAGAGCGCTTGCCCAGCGCTGAGACAGAAGGCCCTCTGCCACGCTCGCCGGCACCGGCGGCGAGAAGTAGAAGCCCTGGCCCAGCCGACAGCCCAGCTCCCGGAGCCGGGCCAGCTGCTCCTCGCGCTCGATCCCTTCCGCCAGCACCTCCATGCGCAGCGTCTGGCCGAGCTTGATGATTGACCGCACCAGGACCGGGACCTCACGACCGTGGCGCAGGGCGGCGATGAACGATCGGTCGATCTTCAGGACGTCGATCGGCAGGCGCTCGAGGTAGCTGAGTGACGAGTAGCCGGTCCCGAAGTCGTCGATGGCCAGGCGCAGGCCCAGCTCCTTGAGATGCAGCAGGGTGGCAGCGCTGGCCTCGATATCATCCATGAGCGCGCTCTCGGTGATCTCCAGGGTGAGGCGCGCCGCGTCGAACCGGGACTCGGAGAGCACAGCCTGCAGGGTCGCCGCGAAGCCGGGGTCCTGGAGCTGGTGGGTGGAGACGTTGACGCTCAGGCTCAGACGTTCCGCGCCAAGCCCTCCATCGTCCCAGGCGGTCAGCTGCCGGCATGCCGTCTCGAGCACGAATCGCCCGAGCGGGATGATCAGCCCACTCTCCTCTGCGGCGGGAATGAACTCGGCGGGGGCCACGAGGCCGCGTTCCGGGTGCCGCCAACGGACGAGCGCCTCGAGTGCCACCAATCTGCCGCCGCGCAGGTCGACGATCGGCTGGTAATGGAGCTCGAACTGCCTCTCGGCGATCGCTTCCTCCAGGTCCGCCTTCAGCTCCAGACGTCGAATCACCGCCTGGTGCATGCGTGGCTCGAAGAACTCGATCCTGCCCTTCCCGCGCGCCTTGGCGGTGTACATCGCCAGGTCGGAATGCCGAAGCAGGTCATCGGGCGTGGTGTCTTCGGCATGACTGGTCGAGATCCCGATGCTGCCCCGCATGACCACCTGGCGGCCATGGACATCGAACGGGGAGCGCAGCGCATCCTGCAGCCGCTCCGCGGCCTCGCGGGCGCCCTCGCGACCCGTCTCCTCGAGCAGCACGGCGAATTCGTCGCCGCCGAGGCGCGCCGAGGTGTCCTCCGGCCGCACCGCCCCACGCATGCGCTCCGCCACCGCCAGCAGCAGCTGGTCGCCGGCGGCGTGCCCGAGACTGTCGTTGATCGTCTTGAAGTCATCGAGGTCCAGGAAGAGGACCGCCAGCGTGCTTTTGGGGTGGCGCCCCTGGCGCGCCAAGGCGTGCGCCAGCCGATCGGTGAAGAGCGCCCGGTTGGCGAGGTTGGTGAGCGAGTCGTGGAAGGCCTGGTGCTGGAGCTGCGTCTCGAGCTGCTTTCGGACCGTGATGTCGTGCACCAGGGCGCTGAACTGCAGGCCGCTGGCAACGTTCACGGCCCAGACCGTGAGCTCGACCGGAAACTCGCGGCCCAGCTTGTCGACGGCGTTCACCTCGACCCGCTTGCCGAGCATGCTCGCGTGGCCGGTGGCGAGGTAGCGGCGCATCCCCGCGTGATGCGCATCGCGCTGGGACTGGGGGATGATCAGCTCTGAGAGCTCGCGCCCGAGGGCCTCGGCGCGCCTCCAGCCGAATGTCCGCTCCGCCTGCTGGTTCCATTCCGTCACCACGCCGTCTCTGCCCATTCCGATGTAGGCCTGGCTTGCGGTATCGATGATGAGCCGCGTCTGCGCCTCGCTCTCGCGCTGAGCATCCTCAGCCCGGCGCCGAGCGGTGATGTCGACGATCACCCCGCGCCAGAATGCGGGCTCGCCGGCCTCGTCGGCGATGACGACCGCCTCGTCGCGAACCCAGACCTCCTCGCCGTCACGGCGCACCAGGCGGTACTCGCTTATGCTCACCAGGCCAAGCTCCTGGCTTTCGGCATTCTCCTCGGCGAGGATCCGGTCGCGGTCGTCGGGGTGGATCTGGCGGAGCCAGAGGTCGGGATCGCCGGTCCACTCCTCGGGCGTGAAACCGAGGAGCCAATCGATGCGGGGGCTGACATAGTGCCAGCGCCCGTGCGGCCCAAGGGCGGCCACGTAGATGACCGCCGGCACCAGCTCGACCATCGACCGATACGACTCCTCCGCCCGGCGCAGCTCGTCACCGAGCAGCCGCTCGCGCAGCACCGCTCGTTCCCGGTCGCGCAGCAAGAGGCTCTGCCGCAGCAGCACGGTGCCCAACACCAGGCCGATAGCAATCGCCGCGATTGGAGCCAGCGGGTCGCCGCCAGGGCCCGCGAGCTGCGTGCCGTTGACGAGCAGGAGGAGTGGGGTCAGCGCGGCAGCACCGAGCGGCAGGACGGACTGCAGGCGGCGGGCGACGCGAGTGTAGGCCGCATCGTCGTCGCGGCGGGTCGACCAGGTCGCCGCCCCCCAGCCGCCGACCACCGCCGCGATCGAGAGCAGCGCATTGGTCCCGACGTCGATGCGGTCGCCCGGAGAAGCGCCGACGCCGAGGCGCCCCAAGAAGCTGATGCCGAGCAGGACCAGGCAGCCGATGATCGCAAGCGTGCCCCGAGGTCGACGTTCGACAAGGACAGCGAGCGCGAGCATCAGGGTGGCGCCCGCGGTTGCCAGGAAGAAGGTCGCATATCCGAGAACGAGGACCCCGTCCGCGGTGCGCAGCGCCTCGCTGCCCAGCGCGAGAAGCATCGCCGCCGTGATCGCGAAGAAGATCGTCCCCGCGTCGAGGTAGGCTGCCAGTGCATCGGTTCCGCGCAGGCGACCGTCGGCGAGCGCGGAGCGGAAGCCGAGCAGGGCGACGGCGGTCAGGAGCAGGAGCGCGGTCGCGGCGGGATCGACCAGGAAGGAGCTTCCGGCGAGCGCCTCGACGTCCCGCAGGAGCTCGGCAGCCAGCAGTACGGCGATCGCGCCAGCCAGGATCACGCGGACCTCTCGCTCGCGGCCGGTCGCCGATCGCGAGCCGCCGGTGGCCAGCGCAAGGGCGGTCGCGTAGCCGAGCAGCACGTTCGCGCGGTTCCAGAGTGTCACGTGGCCCCAGGCGTCGAGCGCGGCGAGTGTGACCAGCAGGCCGATTCCGAGCGCCGCGACGGCCATGATCCGGCGCCGATACGCCATGGCCGGTGGTCCGGGGGCGGGGTGCAGCACGCTGAGCGCACCGCTGCTTGCGGTCACCTGGTCAAGGCTAGGAAGATCGATGCACCTCGGCGATGGCCCATTCCGCCCATGCAGGTCCTGCCAAGAGCGGCGTTGCCTCGCCTTGCGGCGACGGGCTAGACTCAGTTTCGCCCCGTCCCCGCACCGGGAGTTGCCCGCCGCCGTGACCGTCCGCTCCGCCGACGACCTGCGCGCCAGGATCCGGGAAGTGCCCGACTTCCCGAAGCCGGGCATCCGCTTCTATGACATCACCACCCTGTTGAAGGAGCCCGACGCATTTCGCGAGGTGATCGACCAGATGGCCGATCAGGTGCGCGACGAGCAGATCGACCTGGTGGTCGGCATGGAGTCGCGCGGCTTCATCTTTTCGGCGCCCCTTGCCTACAAGCTGGGCGCGGGCTTCGTGCCGGTGCGCAAGCTCGGCAAGCTGCCGGCGGAGACGATCGAGGTCGAGTACAGCCTCGAGTACGGGACCGCCACGCTCGAGATCCACAAGGATGCCATCTCCGCCGGGCAACGAGTCCTGATCGTCGACGACCTGCTCGCCACGGGTGGGACGGTGATGGGCACCATTGAGTTGGTGCGACGATTGGGCGGCGAGATCGCTGGTCTCTCGTTCATGGTCGAGCTCTCTGCGCTGCATGGTCGGGAGCAGCTCGGCGAGTTCAAGATCCACGCGCTGCTCACCTACTAGACGCGGCCTGGCACCCGATCGATGGCGGTCGCGCAAAAGCAGGAGCTGCAGGCACGCGCGGTCAACGACCGCGACCTGATCGCGGCCTTTCTGCGCACGGACCGGCTGTACGCCGCGTATCCCCTCGGTGATCTCGACGGGCCCGGCCGTCGCCGCGTGGCATGGGGAATGAGCTTTGACGCCTCCGGCCGGCCCACCGCGTTGGCCATGCATCACGAGGGACTCGTCCCGCAGCCGCTCTTCCTGATGGGCGAGGTCGATGGTTGCAGGGCCATCCTGGCCGGCGTTCTCAAGCCTCGCGACGCCTACTTCCAGACGAGCGCCGTCCACGAGGCGGCGATTCGCGAGCTGTACGAGCTCGAGCCTCCGCTGGCGATGCTGCGCATGGCCGTGGACCGCCGCACCTTCGTGCCGTTCGCCGGGCCGGCGGAGCGGCTGGACGCAACGGATATCGAGGAGCTGAACCGCCTATACCAGCTCGGTTTCCGGTCCGGCTTCCCCATCTCCGTTCTCGAGGAGGGGATCTATTACGGGGTCCGTGTCCGTGGCCACCTGGTTGCCGCCGCGGGGACCCACGTCATCAGCTCGCGCGCGCAGATCGCGGTGGTCGGCAACGTGATGACGCAGCCCGAGTATCGCGGCCACGACTTTGCCAAGATGGTGACCAGCGCGGTGACCGCCGAGTTGCTTGCGCGCGTCTCGGACATCGCCCTCAACGTGCACGCGGACAACGCGCCGGCAGTCGCCGCCTACGACCGTCTCGGCTACCGCGTCTACTGCCACCTGGTGGAGCGAATCGGGCGCCGGCGCAGCGGCGGCTGGAGCTTGATGCGCCCGATACGGGAGGCGATTCGGCTCACGTGGCCACGCGACATCAGGTAGACCACGACGTGGCCGACATCGGTCTGGCCGATGCCGGCGCCCTGAAGATCGAATGGGCGGACCGCCAGATGCCAGTGCTTGCCGGCATCCGCGCCCGTTTCGAGCAGGAGCGCCCGCTCGCCGGCTGGCGCATTTCCGCCTGTCTCCACGTTACGGCGGAGACGGCCAATCTGATGCGCACGCTCGTCGCCGGCGGGGCGGACTCGGTCCTCTGCTCGTCGAATCCTCTCTCCACGCAGGATGACGTGGCCGCCTCGCTGGTGGCTCATCACGGAATCCCCGTCTACGCCATCAAGGGCGAAGATCGAGACAGCTACTACGCGCACATCGCGGCGGCGCTCGGGCACGCGCCGCAGGTCACGATGGACGATGGGGCTGACCTCGTGACGGCGCTGCACACGCAGCGCACCGATCTCCTTCCGGGCGTGGTGGGCGGCACCGAGGAGACGACCACCGGAGTGATCCGGATGCAGGCGATGGCGAAGGCAGGAAAACTGCGCTATCCAGTGATCGCGGTCAACGAGGCGCTCACCAAGCACCTGTTCGATAACCGGTACGGGACCGGCCAGAGTGCGATCGACGGGATCCTGCGCGCCACCAACGTCCTGTTCGCCGGCAAGAGCGTGGTGGTCGGCGGCTACGGCTGGGTTGGTCGCGGCATCGCCTTGCGGGCCGATGGGATGGGCGGCAACGTGATCGTGGTGGAGGTCGATCCGATCCGAGCGCTCGAGGCCGCGATGGATGGCTATCGAGTGATGAGTGCCGCCGCAGGTGCGGCCGAGGGCGACATCTTCATCAGCGCCACGGGGAATCTCAACGTCTTCGGGACCGACCATTTTCCGTTGATGGGCGACGGGGCAATCCTGGCCAACGCCGGCCACTTCAACGATGAGTTCGAGCTCGCCGCACTGGAAGCGCAATCGGTCAGCTCGCGCGAGGTGAGGCCCTTCACGCGCGAGTACCTGATGGCGGACGGTCGCCGCATCTTTCTGCTCGCCGACGGCCGGCTCGTGAACCTTGGTGCCGCCGAGGGTCACCCTTCGCTGGTGATGGACATGAGCTTCGCGAACCAGGCGCTGGGCCTCGAGTGGCTGCGGGCGCACATCGGCGAGCTCGAGCCGCGCGTCTACGGCATCCCCGAGGAGATCGACCGCGACGTCGCGCGCCTCAAGCTGCAGAGCATGGGGATCAAGATCGAGCCGATGACATCGGTCCAGCAGGCCTACAGCGAGTCCTGGGAGTCCGGCACCTGAGCCGATGCTCGAGGAACTACGAGCGCGATCCCGATCGGTCTCGCGCTACACTCGGGCGAGCGGCGTTTCTTCCGGCGGAGACCTTCATGCCCGAACCCGGCAGTCCTTTCCTGTTCACCTCGGAGTCAGTGACCGAGGGACATCCGGACAAGCTGTGCGACGCGGTCGCCGATGCCATCCTCGACGACGTGCTCGAGCATGACCGGCATCGCCCGCGAGCTGCTGTCGAGGTCGCCACCACGACCGGGCTCGTTTTCGTGCTGGGCGAGCTCACAACAGACCACTGGGTCGACATCCAGGAGGTGGTCCGCCGCACCGTGCGAGAGATCGGCTACGACGACGCGCGGCTCGGGTTCGACTGGGAGACCTGTGGCGCGATCGTGGCGATCAAGGAGCAGTCGCCGGACATCGCGCGCGGCGTGGACCATGCGCTGGAGAGTCGCGACGGGACGGACGCCGACGAGCTCGGGGCGGGCGACCAGGGGATGATGTTCGGATATGCGAGCGACGAGACGGCAGCGCTGATGCCGATGCCGATTCAGCTGGCGCACGGCATCTGCCGTCGACTGGCCGAGGTGCGCCGCGCCGGCACGATCCCGCTGCGCCCCGACGGCAAGAGCCAGGTCACGGTCGAGTACGACGCCAGCGGTACGCCGCTTCGGGTCCATACCGTACTGGTGAGCACGCAGCATGACCCGGATATCGGTCCCGACGAGCTCCGCGATGCCGTGATCGCCACCGTCGTGCGAGGCGCAATTCCGGCCGAGCTGCTCGACGAGCGCACGCGGTATCTCGTCAACCCCACGGGCCGCTTCGTGATCGGCGGACCGATGGGCGACTCGGGACTTTCCGGACGCAAGATCATCGTCGACACCTACGGCGGCATGGCTCGCCATGGTGGCGGCAGCTTCTCTGGCAAGGACCCGACCAAGGTCGACCGGTCCGCGGCCTACATGGCGCGTTACGTGGCCAAGCACGTGGTCGCCGCCGGCCTGGCTCGGCGCTGCGAGCTGCAGCTCGCGTACGCGATCGGGGTCGCTCATCCACTTGCCGTGAACGTCGACACGTTCGGGACCGGCGCGATCCCCGACCACCGGATCGCCGACCTCGTCCAGCGTCATTTCGATCTCCGCCCCGGCTCGATCATCGAGGAGCTCGACCTCTTCCGACCGATCTACCGGCAGACGGCTGCATACGGCCACTTTGGTCGTGAGGATCTCGATCTGCCCTGGGAACGCACGCCGAAGGCCGACCTGCTGCGGGCCGAGGCGGGAGCTATCGCCTGAACGGCGTCATGGAACGCGATCGGCCGTGGGGCGAGCCGCCGCCCGGGAGGCTGGCCGGCGCCTGGCACCGCATTCGGGGGGCGTTGGGGATCGGCGAGCGCCAGACGGCCGAGACCCTCCCCAGGCTGCCGCTCGCATTGCGCCGCGGGGAGCTGGCCGCCGCGTACCTTGGAGCGGAGGCCGATGGGGACCAGCGCCGCGCCGCCGCGGCGGCGATCGCCGCTGCGGACAGCGCCGCAGCCCGCGAGGACTGGTGGCCGGCCGACATCTGGGCCCATCGGGCGCTCTGGCATTTCGAGCAAGCCGAGATGACGCTGCAGGCGGCCCGCGCAGCGCGACGCATCGGCGAGATCCGGACCCTCGGCGGCGACCCCGCTTCGGCCCGGCGCTACTACGCCGAAGCCATCAGCGAGGCTCGCGATATCGGTGCCGAGCGGGAAGAGGGGCTGGCGGCGCTGGGTATGGGTCGGGCCCAGCTCGAGCTTGGCGACGTGACCACGGCTCGTCGCCTGGCGCAGATCTCGATCGACCTGCTCCAGCGTGCCGGCGCCCCGCCGCAAGACGCTGAAGCGGCGCGCCAGCTGCGGGGCGTGGAGAAGAGGGTCGACACGGAGGGCAAGCGATGAGTCCCCGCCGCAGGATGCGAGTCGGCATCGTCGGCGCAGGCGTGATGGCGGAGGCGATGATCTCCGGGCTCCTGGCCGACAGGGCCGTCACCGCGGCGCAGCTGGTGGCATCACATCCGCGCCGAGAGCGGCGCGAGGCGCTGGCCACTACGCATGGCATCAGCGTCGTGGCCCGCAATGTGGATGCCGCCGCCCAGGCCGAGATCGTCGTCCTGGCCGTGAAGCCGCAGATGCTGGGACGCGTCATGCGCGAGCTCGGCCCGACTCTTGGCGAGCAGCAGGTGGTGCTCTCGATTGTCGCCGGCGCCACGCTGCGCGCGCTCATCAGCGGACTCGACCACCCGGCCGTGGTGCGCGCCATGCCCAACACGCCGGCTCAGATCCGTCGCGGAATCACCGTCTGGGCCGCTGCGCCGGCGTGTACGACGCGGCAGCGCGACCTCGCGCGAGCGGTGCTGCGTGCGCTGGGCGACGAGCGCCAGGTGGCCGAGGAGGAGTTCGTGGCGATGGCGACGGCGCTCTCCGGCACCGGGCCGACCTACCTGTTCGCCGTCATGGAGGCGCTGATCGACGCCGGCGTGCACCTCGGCTTCCCCCGCGAGCTGGCCCACGATCTGGTGGTCGCCACCCTCCTCGGCTCGGCGGAGTATGCGAAGGCCTCAGAGCTTCATCCTGCGCAGCTGCGCAACGCAGTCACCTCGCCCGGGGGCACCAGCGCGGCCGCCATCTACGAGCTCGAGAAGGGCCGGCTGAGGACCGTCCTCTCGGATGCCGTGTGGGCAGCGTACCGGCGCACCGTGGAGCTTGGCGAGCGGCTGGAGCAGGAGTCCACAGCGGACTGACTGCCGCGCCGATGGTGTAGCCTGCCCGCCGTGTTCGCGGTGATCATGGCCGGCGGATCGGGAACCCGCCTCTGGCCTCTCTCCCGTCGCCGATCTCCCAAGCAGCTGCTGGCGCTGACCGGCGAGACGAGCCTGCTCCAGCAGAGCGTCGCCCGGATTGGGGCGCTGCTCAAACCACACGATATCTATGTCATCACCAGTCAGGCGCACGTGCGCGCCACGCAGGACCAGCTCCCGCAGCTGCCGCCGGACAATGTGCTGGGGGAGCCGCTCGCGCGCTCCACCGCGGTCGCTGCCGGCCTCGCGATGGTGCTCGCTCGCCGCGAGTCGGACGAGGTCGCCCTGGTGCTGCCGTCAGACCATTTCATCGCCGACGACGATCGCTTCGTGGATGCCTTGCGAGAGGCCTCCCGCGGCGCAGAGCGCGGATATCTCGTCACCCTGGGCGTGGCGCCGACCCACCCCGCCACCGGCTTCGGCTACATCAAGGTTGGCGAGCCGCTGCACGCGGGGAGCAGGGTTGCGCTGGTCGAACGCTTCATCGAGAAGCCGGACGCCGCCACGGCCGGCCGGTTTCTCGAAGAGGGCGGATACCTGTGGAACGCGGGCATCTTTGTCTGGCGGGTCTACGCCTTCCGCCAGGCGGTCGAGCGCTTCCAGCCCGCGCTCGCGAGCGCGCTCGAGCGGATCGACGGCCTCCACCGCACGCCCGGCTGGATGAGCACCGTGCGCGAGATCCTCGAGCCGGTGCCCGCCATCAGCATCGACGCCGGTATCGCGGAGCAGGCGGCCAGCGAGGGGCGGGTGGCCGTCGTTGAGCTCGAAGCGGGGTGGTCCGATATCGGCTCCTGGTCGGCCCTGCTCGAGGCGCTCAGCGCGAGCACCGGTGCCACGTTGGTCGCCTCCGGCCAGCACCTCGACCGCGGTTCGCAGCGGGTGCTGGTGCACGGCGGCGATCGTCTGGTCGTCACCGTCGGCCTCTCGGACGTGATCATCGTCGACACGCCGGATGCGCTGCTCGTATGCGCCCGCGACCGCGCCGAGGAGATCAAGCCGGTGCTCGACGAGATCGCGGCCAAGGCTGGCGAGCGATACCTCTAGCCTCCGGCCCTTTGCCGTCGGCCGGCACCAGATTCGCCGCGCCGGCGCGGCTGCTCGGGATCGGCCTGGCCCTGTACCTGCGGCTCGTCGCCCGCACCTCCCGCATCAGCGGCGATGTGACCAGCGACCCGGTCGTGCTCACTTTCTGGCACGAGTACAACCTGGCCGTCTTTGTTGTGGCCGTGCGCATGCGAGGCGACCTGCAGCACGCCTCCTTCTCGACTCAAGGCTTTCGTGGCGCCGTGATCGACGCGATGCTTGAGCATTCCACGGTGCCAATGCGGATTCTGCCACTGCCGCCGGAATCGGACCGCGCCGCGGGCCGCGCATTCGCCCTGCGGCTGGGGGAGCTGGGCGAGGCGGGCTGGTCTCCCATCGTGACACCAGACGGACCATTCGGCCCCTACCGCGTGGTCAAGCCCGGCGCCCTGATCGTCGCTCGAGCCAGCGGCCTGCCGATCCAGCCCTGGGCGGTCGACATGCGCCCGCTCGTCCGTCTTCCTGGCCGATGGGATCGCCATGTCATCCCGCTCCCGTTCGGCCGGCTGCGGGTGGTCGGCGGCGAGCCGATCGCGCTTGCAGGACGTGAGCGGCTCAGTCCGCGCGTCGCGGAGCTGCAAGCGGAACTCGACCGCATCACTTCGCTCGCCGACGGCTCAGCGGTCGGCGACTGATCACGGCCGGCCGCGAGCGACGGGTACCCACCGAGGGCCCAACTCGCTACCATGGAGATCACGCATCGGTCTACCGGCTGCAGCGAGTGCCCGTGACGAAGATCAAGTTCGGAACCGACGGCTGGCGCGCCGCGATCGCCGAGGATTACACCTTCCACAACGTGCGCCGCTGTGCGCGCGCCGTCGCCGACTACCTGACGGACCAGGGCACGGCCGACCGTGGCGTGGTGGTCTGTCACGACCGCCGTTTCGCATCGGAGTACTTCGCGCAGGCGTGCGTCGAGGTGCTGGCGGCTCACGGCATTCGCTCTCTCGTCCCACCGGAGGCGGTCCCGACTCAGGTCGGCTCGTTCTTCACCCGTGAGCTGGGGGCCGGAGCGGGAATCGTGATCACGGCCAGCCACAACCCGTGGACGGACAACGGCTTCAAGGTGAAGGCGGACAGCGGTGGAGCCGCCGCGCCGGAGATGCTGAGCGCCATCGAGGCGACCATGGAGCGCCACCCCGAGGAGGAGCTCCCACCGCGGCGCGACTACGCCGACGCCCTGGGCGCCGGCCTGGTTGATCGCTTCGACCCGTACCCACGATTTCGTGAGCAGCTGGCCGGCATCGTCGATATCGAGAAGATCCGGGCGGCGGATCGTCGCGTGCTGGTCGAGCCAATGTACGGGTCGGGCGCCGGCTGGTTCACGCGCCTGCTCGACGGCGGCCGGATGACGCTGCGCGAGCTGCACACGGAGCGGAATCCGTATTTCGGCGGGGTCAATCCTGAGCCCATTCGACCCAACATCGATGCCTGGCTCGAGGAGATCCCGCGCTGGGGCGCCGACATCGGGATCGCGTTCGACGGCGACGCGGATCGGGTCGGGATGGCGACCGAAGCCGGGGTCTTCGTCAACCAGCTCCAGGTCTACGGGCTGCTCTACTGGTACCTGCTCGACGTGCGCGGGCAGATCGGCCCGGCGGTTTACACGGTGACCAGCACCTCGATGGCCAAGCGCCTGGCGGAGATCTATGGCACGCAGGCCTACGAGACGGGCGTCGGATTCAAGTACGTCGGCCCAAAGATGATCGAAACCGCAGCAGTGATCGGCGGCGAGGAGTCGGGCGGGTTCGGCTTCGGTATGCACATCCCCGAGCGCGACGGCCTGGCGGCCGGCCTCTTCCTGCTCGACCTGTGGCTGAGCAAGAAGAAGAAGGCGTCCGAGGTGCTGGCCGAGCTGCAGGCGCTGGCGGGGCCCTCCTACTACGACCGGATCGACATTCGCTTCGCGCGTGCGGGTTACGAGGGGGTGAAGGCCGAGACGCTCAGCCGGCTCGAACACGAGGCGCCCCAGGAGCTTGCCGGTCGACCGGTCGTGGAGCGATCGAAGCTCGAGACGAACGACGGCTTCAAGTTCTATCTCGACGATGGCTCCTGGCTGCTCATCCGCTTCAGCGGGACCGAAGCCCTCCTCCGCATCTACGTTGAGGCGCGCTCGTCCGACGACGTCGAAGAGCTGCTGGCCGAGGGCCGGCGCATCGCCGCCGAGCCGGTCGGGGCAACGACCGGGGCGGCGCACCAGTGAGCGACGCCCGGGACTTCTTCGGCTACCGCGATCCGGATGACGAGCCGGGCAAGCGCGATGAACCGCCGGCTGACCGGGACGAGCTCGCGCCGCCACAGCTCGAGGAGGCGATCACCCTCGATGACCCGGCGGTCCTGCGGCGCATCGACGTCTCGGACATGCTCGGCCAGGTGCTCGAGCTGCCGCGACAGCTGGCGATCGCCCGCCGCGTCGCAGCCGCTGTTGTTCTCGCTCCACGTTATCGGGACGTCGACGCGGTCCTCGTCCTGGCGATGGGCGGCTCTGCGATCGGGGCAGAGCTGGTCGCAGGCGCTGCTGGAGCCCGTCTCCGGGTGCCCGTCGTCGTGCACCGCGATTACACGCTCCCGGGCTGGGCTGGCGAGCGGACGCTGGTCGTGGCGGCCAGTCACTCCGGTGAGACGGCGGAGACGCTCGCCGCCGCGGCTGAGGCGCAGCGCCGTGGGCTGCCGCTGGCCGTGATCAGCACCGGCGGCGAGCTGGGGCGGCGCGCCAGCGAGGCCGACCTTCCATTTCTCCGGTATGAGATGGCCGGGCAGCCGCGCGCCGCGGTCGGCTTCGGGACGGGCCTCTTCTATGAGCTCCTGGTCAGCGCCGGACTCCTCAGCGACCCGGATCCCTTCGGACCCGTGGTCGAGACCCTGGAGTCGCTCCTGGACCGGATGGGCGCCTCGGTCGAGACGAGTGCCAATCCAGCAAAGCAGCTGGCGTGGTCGCTCTTCGGGCGGATCGTCGTCATGTACGGCCATGGGCCGATGGCGCCGGTGGCACACCGATGGAAGACGCAGCTCAATGAGAATGCGAAGGCCTGGGCGTCGTACGAGCCGATGCCGGAGGCGAATCACAATGCCATCGAGGGTTCGCTGAACCCGCGAGAGCTGGGTGACGCTTTCTACGTGGTCCAGGTGCGTGACCGCGAGGAGCCGGCCGAGATCGCCACCCGCTACGGAGTCGTCGAGGAGCTCCTCGGCGAGCGCGCCACGAACCGCAGCACCGTCTGGGCCGAGGGCGTATCGCCACTCGCCCGGGTCCTGTCTGCCGTCGCCTACGGGGACCTGGTGAGCGTCTATCTCGCCATCCTCTACCAGACCGACCCGACTCCGGTTACACTTCTCGCAATGCTCAAGGAACGGCTCGCCAGGGCGACGGACTGACGGGCGCCACTCAGGTAGCGGCGCCGGCGGCCCCGGCGCCATGGAGGTCAAAGACGTGCACTCGAGCATGATCGGCAAGGTCGAGAAGGCGATGCGCTACGCGCACGAGCCGGACCGGGTGAAGCTCCACCGCTTCGATGCCAGCTTCAACGGCGACAACGGCAGCCACTCCGTGACTCTCGACGCCGATGCGTGGCGCTGCGACTGCCACCTGTTCGAATCGGCCGGCGGATGTACCCACACCCTGGCGGTCCAGAAGATGCTCGATCCGATGCTTACCGATGCCGCGCGCGAGACCCCGCTCTACGGCCACGCCGACAGGGAGCCGATTCCAGCCTAGACAGCCGCGCTGCTGATAGCATGCGCACCATCAACTGAAGACCGCGTCGGGTGCCGTCGCCGAAAGGCCGACGGGCAATTGGAGAAGCCGGTGAGAAGCCGGCACAGTCCCGCTACTGTATCCGGGCCGCACGAGCCCGGGAGTCAGGTCGCCAGCCCGCACGCGATGTCCATGCCCTCGCGTGAAAGGGAACGGCATCACCCATGGCTCCCCGCATCCTCCTCACTCTCCTCCTGGCGCTGGCGGCGTGCGCTGCTCCTGCTTCGGCGCCGACCGGCTCCCTTCGGCCCGCACCGCTCACACTGACCGATGACGCGGGGCGCGCCGTCGAGATTCCGGCCCAGACGGCCAGAATCGTGAGCCTGGCACCGTCCAACACGGAGATCGTCTGCGCGCTGCACGCCTGCGATCGGGTGGTGGGGGTGACCGATTTCGATGACTACCCACCCGAGGTTGCCGATCGCCAGAAGGTCGTGATCTCGGCACAGGTCGACGTCGAGAAGGTCGTCGCCGCGAATCCGGACCTGATCCTGGCGGCCGGCAACGAGCTCACGCCGACGACGGTCATCCAGCGGCTCATAGGCCTCGGGTACCCGGTTCTGACGCTCTACCCGAAGAGTCTCGACGAGGTGTACGGCGACATCGACCTGATCGGCCGTGCGATCCACGAGACCGATGCCGCTGCCGCCCTGGTCAACCAGATGCGGCAGCGGGCGGACGCGGTCACTCATGCCATTGCGGGCGCCGAACGGCCTCGCACCTTCTACGAGGTCAGCGTCTTCGAGGGGGTGATCTACACCGCCGGAGAC
>JALYTG010000095.1 GCA_030854405.1 Chloroflexota bacterium
TCGTTGCGCCGGTGGCGACGCCGGTCCAGCCCGGCCCGACGACGGAACGGTCAACTGGAGCGGCTGGATCGCCTTCAGCTGAGCCGCTGATCGAGGGCGAGACGCTCGCCGCGCGCCTCGCCCGCCGACGCCGAGGCGGTTAGGCCTCCTCGATCTCCTCCAGCCGGGCATCGCCGTCGGCCAGCGGCAGTCGTCGGGCGCGGGGGCCGCGAAGGAAGAGCGCAACCGCCACCGCCAGGGTCATGAGCACCACGATCGGGATCCACGGCAGACGCCGGTAGTCGAAAAGGCCGACGACGCTGAGCACCCGGGTCGATTGGTTCCCGACCAGATCGGTCGCCTCCAGCCGCACCTCGCTCGGCCACGGGGGAGCGGGGATCTCGGCCGCGAAGCGACCGTCCGAGCCGGCGGCGATCGAGCTCCCATTGAGAGTCAGCCTCGTGCCGGGCGGCGCGTGGCCGCTGAGGCGCACGTGCGACGAGAGAAACGGGGTGACGGCGACCGCCACCAGCGATGGCGGCTCGGTCAACACCTGCACGGTCCAGTCGACGACATATGCCTGCCCGGCCGGTGTCAGCACGACGAGGCCCGCGTCGAGCTGCGGGTTCGCGGTATCCGACTTCGGCGGTTCGACAGCGACGCTCAGCACGCCCGAAGCCGGCAGAACCTGCTGTGGAGTGGCCCCCATCCCGAACACCGCGACGCGCGAGCCGGGCGGGCCGCTCACGTGAGCGTGGAAGCCGGTTGCCGAAGTCACCAGCGTGGCGGGCCGCGCGTCATTCCGGACCGCACCCTCGATGGCCGGCTCGAAGCTGCCCGGTGGGGCGCCGGCGCGTAGCACCTCGTCGATTGGCGCGATGCTGAGCCAGCTCTGCGGGGATGGGGTCAGCTCCTCGAGCACGCCGCCGCCGCGAGCCATGCGTCCCGGGAGCAGGTCAGCATGCAGCATCGCCAGCGAGGCGTTTCCGCTTCCCACCAATCCGACCGGCACCGTGTCCACGAGTGGTGCGATCGGCTGGTCGAGCTCCCGCCCGGCGCTCGGGCCGAGGGAGCCGACCAGACGCCCGCCGAAGATGGCGGCTGAAGATCCCGCATATCCGCCACCCGGCAACGGACCGTGGTAGAGGCGCAGCGAGCGGAGGGCCAGCAGAACGGCGTTCGGCCCGGCGTCGATCGTCGGCCCGAAATGAAGGTCGGGCCCCTGCGTGCGCAGGCGCGAGCCATCGTCCAGCTCGAGGAGGAGGAGCGGCCCGTTCGGGGTCGTCGCGATGCCCAGCACGCCGGAGGCACCCTTATCATCGGCTAGAACGCGTGGCTCGCTGTCAGCCGGCCAGTCGACGAGCTGCACGGTATTGGTCTCGGTGACCGCGGTGGCCTCCCCGTCCCGAAGCGCGAACGGGACCGCGGCGGTGGCGCCGCGCAGCCCGGATCGGTCCATGATGAGCGTCCCCAACGCGTCCATCCGAATCCTGAAGAGCCCCGGCGGACCCAGCGTCCCGATCAGGCCTGCCTCCTGGCCTGGCTGCCCGTCCGTATCACCGAGCAGGAAGGGCGAGTCGCCGGAGCCGAATGGCAGCTCGACCTTTGACGGCTGGCCGAACTTCTGGCCGTCGAGGCGATAGACGCGCGCCTCGATCGGGTAGCTGATGTCGCCGGCCGGAGGCAGCGATCGCGTGGTCAGCAGCTCATCGGTCCCGTCGCCGTCGAGGTCGAGCGCCAGGATGGCGTCGACCGAGTTGCTGTGGCCACCCATTGAATCGAGGCGCAGGCCCCCTCGGTCGAGGATCACCTTCTCGATAAGGAGGCAGCAGACGGGTCCGACATCGCGCAGCTCGAATCGTGGCTGGGTCACGATCAGCACGCGCTCGGCGCTGCCTTCGTGCCAGACGAGCAGGCGGGCCGGCGCGGCGGCGTACACCGTGTTCCGCCCCGGACCGGGAGCCTGGCCGTTGCGGACCTGGATCGGCCTGTCTGCTCGCGACCAACGCCCGCCGGCCTCGCGCCACACCTCGAGAAGCGTCGCCTCGGTCTCGTCCTGGACCAGGCGCAGCAGCTCGCGGTTGCCGTCACCGTCGAGGTCCCCGGCAAGCGCCTGCAGCGTCGGGGCGGGAGGGAGCACGATGGCGCCTGGCTCGGTTGGCACCGCATCGAACGCCGCCGCGGGTTCTGCGGGCAGCAAGAGCAGCGCAAGGCAGAATGCCGTGCCCCAGGCGGCGGGCGGTCGCCGGCGATTCACCTCAGCATGATGCCGCATCGGCGGCTCTGCCATGATCGAGCGAGATGGAAGATCCCGAGGTCCTGTGGCGGCCCCCCGGCGACGTCCTCGAGCGCTCTCGCATCGGGCACTTCCTCAGGTGGCTCGATACCACACGCGGCAAGCGGTTCGCCTCCTACGCCGATCTGTGGCGCTGGTCGGTGGACGACCTGGAGGGCTTCTGGGGATCGGTCTGGGAACACTTCGCCATTCAATCCGCGGCCGGATACGAGCGGGTGCTCACGGACCCGCAGATGCCCGGCGCGGAATGGTTCCCCGGCGCGCGGCTGAACTACGCGGAACACGCGCTTCGTCTCGCTGAGCGCTCCGCCACGGACGTGATCGTGCTCGCCCACTCGCAGACTCGCCCGCCGACGGCCCTGACTGTGGCCCAGCTTCGGGACGACGTGTCGCGCGCGCGTGCCGGCCTGCAGCGGCTCGGCGTCGGCCGCGGCGACCGCGTCGCGGCCTACCTCCCCAACGTGCCAGAGGCGGTGGTTGCATTTCTCGCCACCGCCAGCCTGGGAGCGATCTGGTCCTCGTGCGCGCCCGAGTTCGGGACTCGCAGCGTCGTCGATCGGCTCAGCCAGATCGAGCCACGGGTTCTGCTCACCATCGACGGCTATCGGTATGGCGCGGGGGCCGTCGATCGGACCGATGAAGTTGCCGCCATCCGCGACGCCCTCCCCTCGCTGGCGGCCACGGTGGTCCTGCCCTATCTCCGCAGCAGTGATGTCGCCCATGCGCTGCCCTGGTCCGAGCTCGTTGCGGCGCCCGGCGAGCTCGCCTTCGAGGCGGTCCCATTCGACCATCCGCTCTACATCCTCTATTCCTCGGGAACCACCGGCCTCCCGAAGCCGATCGTGCACGGCCACGGCGGAATCCTGCTGGAGCACTTCAAGATCCACGCCCTCCACCACGACCTGGGCGCGGCCGATCGCTTCCTCTGGTTCACCACCACCGGATGGATGATGTGGAATTACCTGGTCTCCGGGCTCCTCGTCGGATCGACGATCGTCCTCTATGACGGGTCGCCGGGTCATCCGGACCTGACGACGCTGTGGCGGCTCGCGGATGAGGCCGCGATCACCTACTTCGGCACCAGCGCGCCTTTCCTGATGGCCTGCCGCAAGGCCGGGCTGTCGCCCGCCGCCCAGTTCGACCTGTCGCGTTTGCGCGGCGTGGGCTCGACCGGCGCGCCGCTGCCGGCCGAGGGATTCCGCTGGGTCTACGAGGCGCTCGGTCATGATCTGCAGCTACAGAGCGTCTCCGGCGGAACCGATGTCTGCACCGCCTTCGTCGGGGCGTCGCCGCTGGTGCCGGTCTGGGCCGGCGAGATCAGCTGTCGCCACCTGGGATGCCGCGTCGAAGCCTTCGATCCATCCGGCCGTCCCGTCGTCGGTGAGCAGGGGGAGCTCGTGCTCACCGCACCGATGCCGTCGATGCCGGTCGCCTTCTGGAACGATCCCTCCGGCGAGCGGTATCGCGCTGCGTACTTCTCTGACTACCCAGGTGTCTGGCGCCATGGCGACTGGATCACGATCACCGAGCGCGGCTCCTGTGTGATCAGCGGCCGCTCGGACGCCACCCTGAACCGAGGCGGCATCCGGATCGGAACGGCGGAGTTCTATTCGGTCGTCGAGTCGCTACCGGAGATCGCGGACTCAGTCGTGGTGCACCTCGAGGAGACCGACCGGCTCCTTCTCTTCGTCGCGCTTCGCGACGGTGCCACGCTGCACGAGGAGCTGCGCGGTCGGATCAGGGCCGAGTTGCGCTCCGGGCTCTCGCCCCGGCACGTCCCCGATGAGATCCGAGTGGTTCCGTCGATTCCTCGGACTCTGTCGGGCAAGAAGCTCGAGGTACCGATCAAGCGGATCCTGACCGGCACTCCGCCCGAGTTGGCGGTCTCTCGCGGGTCGCTGGCCAACCCCGTGGCGATCGACGCATTCGTGGAGTTCGCTCGCGAGCCGTCAGTCGTCGGTCGCGACCGAGTTCGACGCCGGAGGAGCAGAGCATGACGATCGAAGACCTGCAGACCTGGGAGCTCTGGTACCCGGCGGCGGCGGCAACCGGCCTCGAGTTCGCCCGCGGCCGAATCGACCCGACGAACGTGCTCTGGGTGCATGCCGCCCCGGACCGCCTGGCCGTGACGGTCCGAACCGGGGACGATCGGGTGACCGCTCGCGGTGAGCCGCTGGAGCGCCAGGATCGCTCCTACCCGATGACGCGGCTCACCATCGCAGGCGACGCGGTCAAGCGCGAGGACCGGTGGCCGACCGACGCCGACCTTGGCACGCTCGTGATCCTGCCAGGCGGCGAGGTGGGCGTCCTCACAGCCTGGTGGAACGCCGGGGATGGGTCGGCCTGGCGCTGGTCGGTCGAGTTCAGCAACCGGCGCGGCTAATCGGTGTAGTAGACCCCATTGAGGGCGCCCCAGGCCGCCGCGCTGAAGATGGCGCAAGCCGTCCTGGCTCGCGCGAACTGGCCGTCGGACAGGCCCTCGATCAGCTCGGCCAGCATGGCGGGCTCATCAGTCTCGACCGCGTGCTCGACGAAGTACTGCTGCGCATCGGTGTCGACCGTGCCGGCATAGTGCTGGCGCAGCCCGTCGAGCTTGCTGGACGCGGTTGCCGGCTGCTGCACCTCGAAGCTGTAGAGCGCCCCAAGCGACTCCGGGACGGATGCAAAGGCCTGCTCCCCCACTGCGAGAAGCGTCCTGCTCTGGGGGCGTGACATCTCACCGGCGGCGCCGAGGGCGTCGCGGAAGCGCGTCCAGAGCTGGTCGTGCTCGCGTTCCTCTGCGGCGTACTCCGGATGGCCGATCCGATCCCAGCCCTGGTCGACAACCGCGATGAAGGGCGCCCACTCGTCGGCGTACTCGGCGAGGCGCTCGATCGGCAGGGTGCCTGCGCGCCATTCGGTGTAGAAGGGATGCTGGTTGAGGTCGAACCGACGGACGATAGCGTCCAGCTCGGCGATGCGGCTGCTCATGGTCGTGGGCCCTCATGCGCCGCTCGGTCACCTGCCGAGCGTCGTGGCAAGCGTACCGTGCCGCTACATCGCGCGCACGCCGAGCAGATTGCGGGCGATGACCATGCGTTGGATCTCGCTCGTCCCCTCACCGATCTCGGTCAACTTGGCGTCGCGAAGGTAGCGCTCGACGCGGTACTCGGTGATGTATCCGTAGCCTCCGTGGACTTGGATCGCCGCATTGGTAGCGCGTTGGGCGACCTCCGACGCGAAAAGCTTGGCCATGGCGGATTCCGTCGAATAGGGACGCCCCTGGTCCTTCAGCCACGCCGAGCGGTAGACGAGCAGCCGGGCGGCGTCGATCTCGGTCGCCATGTCGGCAATCTTGAAGGCAACCCCCTGAAATGTCGCGATGGCGCGACCGAACTGCTTGCGCTCCTTCGCGTAGGCCGATGCGGCCTCGAAGGCCGCCTGCGCCAGGCCGAGTGCCATGGCGCCGATCCCGATCCGTCCCCCATCGAGCGTCTTCAGGAACAGCTTGTCGCCCTCCCCCTCTTCGCCCAGCAGGTTGGCCAGCGGGATACGACAGTCATCGAACAGCAGCTCTCCGGTATTGCTGGCATGGAGGCCCATCTTCTCCTCCATGCGCCCGATGCTGAAGCCCGGCGTCCCGCTCTCCAGGATGAAAGCGCTGATCTTGCCCGCATCGGCCGAGCTATCGGTGACCGCCGTGACGATGTAGGTATCGGCGACCCCGGCGTTGGTGATGAAGCGCTTTGAGCCGTTCAGCACCCAGCAGTCGCCCTCGACCCGCGCGCGGGTCCGGGTTCCCCGCGAGTCCGAGCCGGCACCCTCCTCTGTCAGGCCGTACGCGCCGAGCTTCGCACCGCTCGCGAGCGGGCGAAGGAACTGCTCCTTTTGCTCCGGCGTGCCGGCTAGGTAGATCGGATTGCAGCCGAGGCTGGTATGGGCCGAGACGATGATCCCGACGCTGCCGCTGACGCGGCTCAGCTCCTCAACCGTGATGGCATACGCCAACGAGTCGAGACCGGTGCCGCCGACCGTCTCGGGGTACGGGACTCCCAGGAGGCCGAGATCGGCGGCCTCGCGAATGAGCTGAGCCGGGAACTCCCCCTTGCGCTCCATCTCATCGGCGACCGGCGCAATCCGGCGCTCGGCGAAATCTCGAACGGTGCGGCGGATCTCCTCGTGCTCCGAAGAGAGTGCGAAGTCCATCGGGTGCGAGTCTAGCAGCAGAAGGTGTCGGACCCACCGGGCTTCAGCTGCGGCGCCAGCGCTCCACTGCCTGGCGGGCGCGACGCTCGGCCGAGCGCAGCGATTCGATCCGGCGCCGGCGTGCGGGCGGCGGCTGCGGACGCTTCCGCTTCTGGTGATTCAGTTTTGCCATCCCCCAGATTCCTCCATCAGCTTTGCCGAACAGACGCACGGCCAGCTGCTTCGGTTGCAACTGACGTGCCGCTGAGACACCCACCGTCGCTGCAAGCGTTGACAATCCGCGACGGGCGACGCCTATACTCGCCCGACCCTCCTGCAACTCGACAAGGTTCCGCTTCGCCCCGAGGTGGCCGCAGGTGCCCGAGACCGACATCCGACTCGACCGCGTCACCAAGCGCTTCGGCGAGGTCACCGCGGTCGACGACCTGTCGCTGACCGTGAACCACGGCGAATTCTTCTCGCTCCTGGGCCCCTCTGGCTGCGGAAAGACGACCACGCTGCGCATGGTCGGCGGCTTCGAGGAGACGACGGCAGGGACGATCTACCTCGGCGAGACCGATGTGACGCTGCTCCCCCCGTTCAAACGCGACGTGAACACCGTCTTCCAGAGCTACGCGCTCTTTCCCCATCTCACCGTCTACGAGAATGTCGCTTTCGGTCTGCGCCGTCGACGCGTGCCAGACGGCGAGATGCGAGAGCAGGTCGCTGCACTGCTGGCGCTGGTCGAGCTGCCCGGGTACGAGCAGCGCAAGCCATCCCAGCTCTCTGGCGGCCAGCAGCAGCGCGTTGCGCTGGCACGGGCCCTCATCAACCATCCCCGCGTCCTGTTGCTCGACGAGCCGCTGGGCGCGCTCGATCTCAAGCTCCGCAAGCAGATGCAGATCGAGCTGAAGCGGATTCAGACCGAGGTTGGCATCACCTTCGTCTACGTCACCCACGATCAGGAAGAAGCGATGACGATGTCGGACCGGATCGCCGTCATGCGTGCCGGTCGAATCGAGCAGCTTGGCCCGCCGGAGGACCTGTACGAGCGACCCGCGACGGAGTTCGTCGCCGGATTCCTGGGCGTCTCCAACCTCCTCGATGGCGAAGTCGCCGGCCGCGACGGCAGTTTCGCCACCATTCGGCTGCAGGACGGAGCGCTGGTGCGCGCGCCGTCGTCGGCCGTGAACGGCACCTCGACGGTGCGGATCGGTGTCCGGCCGGAGAAGCTGCGAGTGGCCAGCCTCGCGGAGGGAGCGGAGCCGGCCGCCGCGGAGCTGAACTGCCTCGATGGCGTCGTGCTCGATGCGAGCTACATCGGCGTCAGCACCCAGTACCTGGTTGAAACTCGCGACGGGCGGCACCTCACGATTTATGCGCAGAACCTCGAGACGACGGGCGCACACGAGGCGCTCGCCGACGGGCAGACGGTGCGCATCACCTGGAAGCCCCAGCACACATTCGTCATCGGCCGCACGGAAGTCGACGCAGAAGGAGCCATGAATGCCTGACGATCGGGGCGGGATCGAGCGCGCGATCGAGCGCGCCCTCAGCCAGGGACGTTACTCGCGCCGCGGGTTCCTGCGACGTGCGGGTACGGGGGCCCTGATCGCCGGATCAGCGCTCTCGCTGCCCGCAATCCTGGCCGCGTGCGGTATCAAGCCGGGCGCCAGCAGCGGCCCGTCGAGCACGTTGGTGCCGCTTCCCTCCGCGCCGGCGGGCCAGCTGGACTGGGCCAACTGGCCCGCCTACATCGACATCGACGCCAAGGGCAAGTACCCGACAATTGAGAAG
>JALYTG010000270.1 GCA_030854405.1 Chloroflexota bacterium
ACCATTACCCGGGCTTCGAGGTTAAGACCTTCGCCGACCTCAGCGACGCCGAGCTGGATCGCTACCTCTCGGCCAATGTCGAGGCGGTTCAGGACGTTGCCCGGCGCGCCGGCAATCCCGACGCGGCGCTCGCCAACCATCTGGTGATGGGGCCGCTGGTCCTCGCTCGAGCGGGCTTGCGCTTCGCTGCCAAGGTCCATGGCTCGGCACTGGAGTACACGGTCAAGCCCAACCCGCGCTTCCTGCCTCACGCCGAGGAGGGCATCGCCGGCGCCTCGGCGGTCCTGGTTGGCTCGCGCCACACCGCGGAGAGCCTCTGGCGCACGCTGCCATCCCTCGATTTGGAAGCCAAGACGCGGCTGGGCCCCCCGGGCGTCGACACGACCGAGTTCGCGCCGCGCGACCCCGGCCAGGCGGTCGCGGCGGTGGAGCGGCTTGCCGATCAGATCGACGCGGGCGGCCGGGAGGGGGGGCTCGGCCGCGACAACGATGCGGCCGTGGCGGCTCTGCGCGACTTCGCCGCCGCCGACGGGCCGCGGGTCGTCTTCGTCGGCAAGCTGATCGTCTCCAAGGGAGTCGACCTGCTGCTCGCAGCCTGGCCGCTGGTGCACTCCGCCAACCCCGGCGCGCGCCTGATGTTGGTCGCCTTCGGTGCCTACGAGGATGGCCTGCGGCGGCTGCTCGCGGCGCTGGAGCGGGGCGACGCGACGGGGGCGCTCGAGGTCGCCCGGCTCGGGTGGGCGCTGGAGGGAGGACCGGAGGGTCCGCTGAAGATCCTCCAGTCGTTCCTCTCCGATCCGCCGCCGGGCTACTTCGAAGCTGCTCGGGGTGCGGCGGGGTCGGTGCGGTTCGCCGGTCGCCTCGAGCACGACGAGGTCGCCGAGCTGCTGCCCGCCGCCGACGCGCTTGTCATGCCCAGCACCTTCCCGGAGTCGTTCGGGATGGTCGCCGTGGAGGCCGCCGCCTGCGGCGCGCTGCCAGTCTCCGCCGCCCACTCGGGGATGCTGGAGGTCTCTCGCCGTATCGCCGATTCGCTGCCCGGTGACGTCGCGCCCCTGATCTCGTTCCCGATCGCCGAGGGGGCGGTCGCCGAGCTCGGGGCCCGGCTGCGCGCTTGGCTGGCCGTCGATCCCGAGCGGCGGCGGGAAATCGGAGCCGCCCTCGCCCGTCGGGTCGATGAGCTGTGGAGCTGGGAAGGCGTCGCAAGGGGCGTGATCGCCGCATCAGCCGGCCAACTCGGAGACCTCCCCTCACCGTGATCCCGAACCCCGAGCGACTAGCAACCAGCGACTAGTTACAGGAGTCACCTGGCCGCCCCCAAGCACCCGCTGCCTGGCGAATAGAATGCCGGCCGCAGATGCGCTGCTGCCTCGAAGCCCCGGCCCTCACCGTCGTGACGATCGCCTGCGAGACCGATGTCCACGCCTGAACGGGCCGCGCCAGACCGGGTGCACGACGACGCGGCGCTGACCAAACGGCTGCCGCTGGGAAAGATTGCCGCCGCGACGGTCGGCGCAACGGCGGTGATCTCGGCGGTGATGCTGCAGGTCCGCTGGGACGGTGTGCAGGGCTCCACCGCTGCCCCAAAGATCGACACGCTGCTCGACGTGATGATCGTGCTCTCGTCGTTCGTCTTCTCGCTGGTGATGACGATGCTCATCTATGCGCTGTGGAAGTTCCGAGCCAAGCCCGGAGACGAAGGCGACGGCGAGCCGATCCATGGCAACACGCGTCTCGAGGTCGCCTGGACGGTAATCCCGACGGTGATCGTGCTCTTCGGCGCCGGCTACAGCTGGGCGACGCTGCACAGCATCGAGGAGCGCCACCCCGGCTACATGAACGTCAACGTCTATTCGCAGCAGTACGCCTGGAACTTCACCTACCCGGGACCGGACAAGTTCTCGCGCGGTGTGCTCCATGTGCCGGTCGATCGTCAGGTCGTGTTCAGTCTGCACGCGCTCGACGTGATCCATTCCTTCTGGGTCCCCGAGTGGCGGATCAAGAAGGACAATGTCCCGGGGATCACCACACAGGCGGTGGTGACGCCGGACCGGCTCGGCACCTATCAACTGATCTGCACCGAGCTGTGCGGGTTCGGGCACTCGACCATGCGCGCGATCGTCGTGGTCGAGTCCCGGCAGGACTTCCAGAAGTGGCTGTCGAAGCTGCCCAAGCCGCCGCCTGAGTACACCGGCGACGGCGGCTCGGACACCGGTCCTTCCGGCGGTCCACAATCTGCGCCGGCGGCGACGGGAACGGCGGGGGCATAATGCGAGGCGGGCTCTAGATGGCAGCGGCATTGAGACGACCCGGCTGGTATCGCGGCGCGCTCGGCGCACTCCTGGGCGCCGGCTTCGGCTTCGGCCTCGTCGTCGCCCTGCGCGCTCTCTCCGGCCTTCCTGTCTTCCAGACCGAGCAGACCGGCTACCCGCACGTGATCGTCCCCGCGCTTACCGGGCCGCTCGGCTATTTGATCGGCTTCGGCTGCTTCGACTACTGGCTGCGCTGGGCGGCCGGCAAGCCGACGATCCCCGAGGACCACTCCGGGCACGGCGCCTACAGCTGGCGCGACTACTTCAAGTTCAACACCGATCACAAGGTGATCGGCATCCAGTACATCGTCACGACGTTTTTCTTCTTCTTTGTCGGTGGGGCGATCGCGATGCTAATGCGCGCCGAGCTGGCTCAGCCCGGCACCCAGATCGTCGACGCCGCCACCTTCAACAGCCTCTTCTCGACCCACGCCGCGTTGATGATCTTCGTCTTCGTGATCCCGGTCTTCGCCGGGATCGCCAACTACGTGCTGCCGCTGATGATCGGCGCGCCGGACATGGCGTTCCCGCGACTCAACGCGCTCAGCTTCTGGATGC
>JALYTG010000096.1:0-7194 GCA_030854405.1 Chloroflexota bacterium
CACGAAGGTGGCGATGACCAGGGAGACGGTCCACGCCTTCAGCGAGCCGCGCCGCTCGGCGACCATCGACGAGTGGATGAAGGCGGTGGCGGTCAGCCACGGAAGAAGAGCCGCGTTCTCGACCGGATCCCAGGCCCAGTAGCCACCCCACCCCAGCACCTCGTAGCTCCACCACGCACCGGCGGTGATGCCCAGGGTGAGGAAGATCCACGGGATCATCGTCCAGCGCCGGACGACCGCCAGCCACTCCTCGTCGAGCCGGCCGGTGACGAGTGCGGCAAGGGCAAAGGCGAATGGCACCGCCAGCCCGGTGTAGCCCAGGTAGAGGAGCGGCGGATGCAGGCCCATGAACGGGTGGTTCTGCAGCAACGCGTTGGGCCCCGGGCCCTCGGTCGCCACCGGCGTGACGCGCACGAACGGGTTCCCTGGCCAGGTCAGCACGGCGAAGAAGAAACTGTCGATGGCCGCCAGGGTGGCGCCGACCCAGGGCATCAGCAGGCGATGACGGGATCGATACCGGTAGAGCAGTACCGCTGCCCAGCCGCTGGTAAGCAGGGCCCAGAACAGGATCGAGCCCTCGAGCGCGGCCCAGAGCGAGATGACGCTGAAGAATGGTGGCGTGGTGGTGGCGTTGTTGCGCGCCACGTAGAGGATCGAGAAGTCGTGGCCGAGCAGCGAGACGACCATGGCAGCGCAAGCCACGAGTGCGAGGCCGAAGCTGGCATACACGGCGCGCCGGGCGCTCGCCAGCAAGCGCAGATCGCCGCCACGTCCGCCGATCACGAACGCGCCAGCCGCAAAGAGGCTGGCCGCCAGGGCGATGACCAGCGCCACGTGACCGAACGTCGGCAACATGGCCTATGGGGCCTCGTCCGTGCCGGGATCGAAGCCGTGGTTCGAGGGCTGCGCGCCGGGCGAGGGCGCCTGATAGTTCTCGTCGTGCTTGACGATCACCTGGCTCGCCTGGAAGACACCATCGGGGCCGAGGTGACCCTCGACCACGGCTCCGGCGCCCTCACGGAAGGAGCGTGTGGGCGCCACCGTCGAGTGCACCGGGATCTCGGCATCGCCGTCGGTGAGGACGAAGCGGAGGTCGGTGGCAGGGCCGGAGATGCTCCCCTGCTTCACCAGGCCGCCGAGACGGACCGTGTCGCCGAGGGCGGCGTCGCCGCGAGCGAGCAGCTCGGTCGGGGTCAGATAGTAGACGAAGGCGCTGCCCATGTTGCTGAGGGCGAGGTAGCCGATGAGCACCAGCACGGCGGCGACCGCCAGAATCGTCCCCCACCGACGCCGCGGCGGCGGAAGGGCGGGCGGGCTCGGCGCGACGAGGGTCATTCGTCCTCGGTGGTGGACATCTCGTCGGGCATGGCGCGACGAGCGGCCGACAGGCGTCGTCCCAGGAGCGCGGCGTAGAGGGCCAGACCGCCAAGAATCACCCCGTAGCCCGCCAGCACGAACGGCCAGTCGGTCATCGCGCGACCTCCCCCGCGGTGCCCGACCGATGCACCGCCGCGATCCGGCCGCGACGCGCCGACTCCTCGCGTTGCCACTCGAGGCGCGCCAGCTGGTAGCGTCGCACCATGAGGTAGCCCCACACCAGGCTGAGCGCGACGGCCATGCTTAGCAGGGAGACGACGAAGACCAGCGGGGCGGCCGGGTTGAGGATGCGGTCGGGCGATCCGATGGTCGCCGTCTGGTGGAGTCCCCGCCACCAGATGACGCTGAAGTGAACGATCGGGATATCGACCGCGGCCACCAGGCCCACGACGGCGGCTCGCGTGGCGCGTCGCGCCGGGTCGTCGGTCAGCCGCCTGAGCAGCAGATAGCCGACATACAGCGCCAGCAGCAGCGCGGTGGTGGTCAGCCGCGGATCCTCCCACTGCCAGTAGACGCCCCAGACCGGCTTGCCCCACATCATGCCGCCCCAGATGGCGAAGGCGGTGAAGATGACCCCGATCTCCGCCCCGGCGAGTGCCACCGCATCGAACCGCGGGTCGCGTCGCCAGAGCCACAGAACGCCAGCCAGCGCGGTCACCGAGAACGAGAGGTACGCGACCCAGGCGGATCCGACGTGCACGTACATGATCCGCTGCGCGTCGCCCTGGTTCAGATCGGCCGGTACGATCAGGAGGCCCAGGACTGCTGCCCCGGCTACCGAGATGAGGGCGACGACGCCCAGGATGCGGGCCTTCATCACTCCTCCAGCAGGAAGCGGTAGGTCGCGGCGCCGGCGATGATCATCACCACGTCGAAGACCACCAGCAGCTGGAGCCAGGAAGCGAGCTCCCCGAATGGATCGCCGGCCAGCGCCGCCCCCGTCGCCTGCACGGCGGCGAGCAGGAGCGGGGCGACCACCGGCAGCATGAGCAGCGGCAGCATCACCTCGCGAGCGCGCATGCGGACCGTCAATCCCGCGTAAAGGGTACCGACCGCCGCAAAGCCGATCGTTCCGAGCAGCAGCGTGGCCAGCAACGGCAGCGCGGCGGCGGACAGGTCGATTCCGTACAGGATCGCCACCGCCGGCAGCAACACGCCGCCCAGGACCAGCATCGCGCCGGACCCTGCCAGCGCCTTGCCGGCGTAGATCGCGCGGCGCTCGACCGGATAGAGGGCAAGCTGTTCGAGGGCGCCATCCTCGGTCTCGACAAGATGCAGGCGCCCGACCGCCAGGAGTCCGGCGAAGACGATCGCCAGCCAGAGGAGGCCCGGCGCCGCCTCCGTCAGCCGTCGCGAATCCGGCCCCAGCGCGAACCCGAAGAGGAGCAGCACGAGCGCGGCGAAGAAGAGCGTGCTCACTGTGGCGTGCCTCCCCCGCAGCTCGGAGAGCGCATCCTTGCGAGCGATCGCCAGCGCGATGCGAGCCTCAGCCCGGAGGCCGCTCACCGAGCGCCCGCCGTGACCGGCTCACCGATGCCGACGCCCGCCGGCACCTGGCTCACACCGACCCCCTCGATGTCGACGACGATCCCCGCCTCGAGACGCACCTTTCCATCGACCACGCCGAGCAGTCGCTCGACTGCATGGGAGGCCACCAGCACGGTCGCACCAACCTCGCGCCAGGCTGCCAGGAGCCGATCGACGAGCGCCATGCCTTCGACATCGAGGGAGGCATACGGCTCGTCGAGCAGGATCAGGCTCGGCCCAGCCAGGATGAGACGGCCCAACGCCAGTCGGTGCCGCATGCCGGCCGAGAAGGTGCGCACGCGCTGTGCCGCGACCGCCTCCAGGCCCACCTCCGCGAGCACAACCGCCTGACGCTCGTCGCGCTCCCGGGGCTCGAGGCCCAGCATGGTCGCCGCGAACGCGAGGTTCTCGCGGGCGGTCAGGTCGTCGTACAGACCAGTGGCATGCGAGAGGTAGGCGATCCTGCGCCGCACGAGGTGCGGGTTCCGGGAGACGTCGAGCCCGTCGACCTCGGCGCGGCCGAAGGAGGGTGCGATGGCCGTGGCGAGAATGCGCAGGAGCGTCGTCTTGCCAGCTCCGTTGGGCCCCAGCAGGGCGATGGCTCGTCCGGTCTCGACCCGCAGCGAGACCCCGGCCAGCGCGGGGTAGCCGGCGAAGAGGCGCGCCAACTCCGCCGTGACCACAGCGGGCGGCGGCGTGTCGAATGCGCCCATGGATCGGGGCGAGACGTAGATGGTGGTCTGCGGCATGCTCGACGCGCGGGGCACGAAGGGTGGGTGCCGGCCACTATGCGGCCGTCCGCGGAGCGCGTCAAATTGAGGCTGCGTAACGCACCGCGTACGCTAATCCTGAGAATGGTCGTGTCGGGCGGGAGCCAGGCAGTTTGATCCTGCGTCCTGATCATCGGAAGGAGCGAAAGTCCCCAATGCATCGAATATCTCCCCGACCCCACCAACTGGTGACGCTGCTCGCCGGCGTCGGCCTGCTGCTCGCCGCATGCTCCAGCAGCGGGACCGGCTCGACGCCGAGCGCGACCGTGAGCCCGACCGCGAGCGCCAGCGCCAGCGGGAGCCAGGCGGCGTCGAGCGGAGAGGCGACCGTGACGCTGAGCGGGTTCAAGTTCGATCCGGCCACGCTGACGGTCAAAGTCGGCACCAAGGTCACCTTCACGAACAAAGACGGCGCGACCCATACCGTCACCGAGGGGCAGGACGGCAAAAAGGCCGATGCAGCCCGCTTCGACGAGGAGGTCAAGGCCGGCGCCTCGACCACCATCACGTTCGACAAGGCGGGCACCGTCCACGTCACCTGCCTCATCCACCCGACCATGAACCTGACGGTGACCGTCCAGGGCTGACCCTCGGTTGATTCTGCAGGAGGGCGGTGCTAGCCTCTGGCGCCTGATGGACGCCGGGCTCCTGCTACCGCCTTCCCCGATTCCCGCTGCGCCCCCGCGCTCTCGCGCGGAGCGTCGCGCTGAGGCGCAGCGCGCCGAATGCGCCGCGACCGCCGCGCTCAATATCCTCGGCCAGAAGTGGGTCCTGCGGATCATTCGCGCGCTCGGTGAGCGGACGCAACGGTTTTGCGAGCTGCAGGATGCCCTTGGCGGCGCGAACTCCGCCACGCTCTCACAGCGCCTCAAGCTGCTCGAGGACGAGGGGCTGATCGACCGCCGCATCATCTCGAGCGTTCCCCCGTGGGTGGAGTACTCCCTCACCGCCAAAGGAGCCGAGCTTCAGCACGCGATCGTCGGGATCGATCGCTGGGCAGAGCGCTGGGTTGCTGACCAGTGAGCCATCCGGTGGCCGAGGAACGGCCCGTCGAACACGGAGACGCCCTCAATCTGCTTCGCACCGAGGTCGCCGAGGCGCCGGGTCCGCAGGCCGCCGCGCAGCGGGTCGTGGAGCAGCTGCACGAGCGCTTTCCGCACTACGACTGGGTCGGGATCTACTGGGTCGAGGACAACGACCTGGTCCTCGGCCCGTGGGTCGGTCCGGAGGCGACAGAGCACACCCGGATCCCGATCGGGACTGGAATCTGCGGTGCCGCCGCTGCCTCCGGCCAGACGCAGATCGTTGACGACGTGGATGCTGATCCCCGCTATCTATCGTGCTTCGCCACCACCCGGTCGGAGATCGTGGTGCCCATCTTCGCCGAGAGCCAGGTCGTCGGCGAGATCGATGTCGATGGCGGCGACCCGGCTGCCTTCGGCGAGACCGACGCACGCTTCCTCGAGGAGATCGCCGCCCTCCTGGCGCCCCTGCGGCCACGCGCGCCATAGCGCGTAACCCGGCGCGTACGAGCCGTGAGATGCCCGCCGCCTCTGACCAGAAACCCGCACCGCGGCGCTTCGAGGAGATCTACGACGCCCACGTGGTCGGCATCTACCGCTTCATCTATGCGCGACTCGGCAACCGTCCCGACGCGGAGGATCTGACCGCGCAGGTCTTCATGCGTGCGGTCGAGCAGCTCGACACGACGCGCGAGGCGGGCCAGATCGCGAGCTGGCTGTACCGCGTCAGCCAGAACGCGATCGCCGATTACTGGCGCGCCTTCTACCGGCTGCCCATGGTCGGGACCGATCACGTCGCACCCGGCTGGGAGCCGGTCGATCTCACTCGCGAGGTGCGTGAGGAGCCGAACGACGGATCGACGGCCCGCGTCGAGGCACTGCTGGGGCGGCTGCCGGACAACTATCGGAAGGTGCTCGAGCTGCGCTTCCTCCGCCGGCTCTCGGTCGCCGAGACCGCGAGCGAGATGGGAATCAGCCGCGGCAACGCGAAGGTGCTTCAGTACCGGGCGCTGCGCAAGGCGGCCCTGCTCGGAGATGCGATCGATGGCTGAGAACGACGAGCCGCGCGACCCGCACGCGCCTGAGCGGCTGGACCGCTACCTCGACGCGCTGCTGCGCGACGAGCGTCCCTCGCCGGACGACGTCGCCGGTCGCGACGAGGCCGAGATGGCACGCCTGGCTGCCGAGCTCACGGCCGCTGCAGGAGACCAGGACCCCGGCGATGCCTTCGTCGAGCAGCTTCGGCTGCGGATGCGACAGGCCGACGAGGGAATCGCCTCGGTTCAGGTCCCACCGCCCGTACGTCCCCGCCCGGAGTCGTCGGCCGGCATCGCGCGGATTCGTGTCTCGCGGCGGGCGCTGCTGCGCAGCGGCCTGAGCGCGGCCGCCGGCCTGGCGGCAGGGCTGGTGGGTGGTGCCGTGCTGCGCGACCTCGCCGGGCCGAACCGTGATCCGATCTGGGACGATGGCGGCGGCCTCATCGCCGGCGACGGCCGGTGGGAGCAGGTCGCCACCCTCGCGGATCTGCCGCCGGGGACAGCGGCACGGTTCAATACCGCGGCCTTCGATGGCTTCGTGGTCAACGCAGGGGGCGAGGTCCGCGCGCTCTCCTCGGTCTGCACCCACATGGGTTGCACGCTGCGGTACCGCCCCGAGTGGCATGACCTCCGGTGCCCATGCCACGGTGCCAGCTTCGACCTGAATGGGGAGCTAGCCAATGGGCGGACGCGATGGCGACAGGGCGGCGGCTATCGGGGCGACGCGACCGCCTATCCGATCGAGCTTCCACCCCTGGTCAGGCCGAAGGTGAAGGTCGCAGAGGGTGCCATCTTCGTGTGGACCACGGCCTAGCGGCTGATCACATCGACCAGATAGCCGATCACGTACGGGATCGCCAGGACGGTGAGGATCATGGCAAGGACGATTCCCGCATAGAGGAAGAGCGAGAGATCGGGCGGCTCGGCGCGTGGCGGAGGCGGTGTGAGCCGCCTCGAGAGGCGGGCCGGTCGTCGCGGCGGCCGATGCTGGTAGGGATGCTCGTGCAGGTCGATGCGCGGCAGCTCGGGCATGATCAGGCGTAGACCTCCGGGTTGACACAGCTCGGCAGCGGCTCCCCGCGCAGGCCGGCGAGCAGGTTCGCGGCGGCAATCGCCGCCATCTTGCCGCGCGTGACGCGCGACGCGGATGCGATGTGCGGCACCACCAGGCAGTTCTCGAGGGTGAGCAGCGGGTCGTCGGCAGCCATCGGCTCGGGATCGGTCACGTCGAGCGCCGCCGCGAAGATTTGCCCGTCGCGGAGCGCGTCGTACAGAGCGGCCTGGTCAACGACCGGCCCGCGCGAGGTATTGACCAGAACTGCGGTCGACTTCATGCGGCTCAGGGCGGCGGCGTCGATCAGGTGGCGAGTCTCATCGGTCAGGTTGGTGTGGAGTGTGACCAGATCGGATGAGGCGAGGAGCTCATCCATCTCCACCCGGCGGGCGTTCAGTGCACTCTCT
>JALYTG010000096.1:7204-8126 GCA_030854405.1 Chloroflexota bacterium
CTCTCTTCGTCGGGGGTCGCGGGGTGGACGTCGTGGTAGAGCACCCGCATGCCGAAGCCGGATGCGCGCTTCGCCATCTCGCGCCCGATGCGACCGAACCCAACGATACCGAGCGTCGCGCCGTGCAGGTCAACCCCCATCAGGAGCATCGGGCCCCAGGTCTTCCAGCGCCCGGCCCGCACGTATCGGGACCCTTCATCGACCCTTCGCGCAGCGGCCATCATCAGGGCAAACGCGAGGTCGGCGGTCGTTTCCGTGAGGACCCCCGGCGTGTTGCCGGCCGGGATCCCGCGCCGGGTCAGCTCCGGGATGTCGAGGTTATCAAAGCCGACCGCGTAGTTGCTGACCACCTTGAGCTGGGGACCCGCCGCATCGAGCAGCTCGGCGTCGACCCGATCGGTGAGCAGGGTGAGCAGGCCCGCCTTGCCTGCGGCACGTCGCAACAGCTCGTCGCGCGGCGGAGGCAGCTCGTCGCTCCACAGGTCGAGGTCGCACGCATCGCGGACGGGCTGTAGCCCTTCGTCGGGAATCACACGGGTAACGAACACCGGCGGCCCGCTCACGAGACGGGCGCGGTCCGGGCGCTGGCGAGCTCGCCGGTGCGGCGCAGCTTATCGAGAGACTCCGCGACGCGATCCAGTGCGCGGGACAGGTTCTCGCGGGAGTTCGCGTAGGAGAATCGCAGATAGCCCTCTCCGTGACGGCCGAAGGCCGTGCCCGCCAGGCCGCACACACCGGCGTCATACAGCAGATGGTCGACGATCTCGACGCTGGTCCGCTCGAACGAGCTCACGTTGGGGAATGCGTAGAAGGCGCCGTGCGGCAGGAGGCAGCTGAGGCCGTCGATCGCGTTGAGCCCGTCGACGATCATTGAGCGCCGGGCGATGAACTCCTGGCGCATGGCAATCGCGTCGTCCTGGGG
>JALYTG010000097.1 GCA_030854405.1 Chloroflexota bacterium
CGAAGGAGGAGACAAGTGGAGAGCGGCACGGCGCAGCCGAAGGTGACCGGCGCGGGGAGCGGAAACGGCGTCCCCACCGACGAGAGCTTCGAGGTCCACAACCCGGCGACCGGCGAGGCGATTCGAAGTGTCCCGATCGACTCGGCGCAACACGTGCGCGACGTCGTGGCGCGGGTGCGCGCAAACCAGGCGGAGTGGGAAGCGCTCGGCAACAAGGGGCGCCATCGCTGGCTGGGCCAGCTCCGCGACTGGCTGATCGACAACCACGACCGGGTCGCGGACACGATGCAGGCCGAAACCGGCAAGGTGCGCGCCGACGCTGCATCCGAGGGCGTCTACCTGACCGACCTGATCAATTTCTACGGGAGCAAGGCCGAGAAATTCATCGGTGACGACAAGGTCCGGCCCCATTCGCCGTTGCTGACCTCCAAGAAGCTTCGGATCCAGTATCGGCCCTTCCCCGTGGTGGGGATCATCAGCCCCTGGAACTTCCCCCTCATCCTGTCGCTCGGCGACGCGATCCCGGCGCTTCAGGCCGGCGCCGCGGTGGTGATCAAGCCCTCCGAGTTCACGCCCCTGGGCCTGATGGAAATCGTCGACGCCTGGAAGCGGGAGATCGGCGCCCCCGATGTGTTCGACTGCATGAACGGCGTCGCCGAGACGGCGACGGCGCTGATCGACGAGGCCGACTTCATCCAGTTCACCGGCTCCGACCGCACTGGCAAGAAGGTGATGGCGCGGGCAGCAGAGACGCTAACCCCGGTGAGCCTGGAGCTGGGTGGCAACGACCCGATGATCGTTTTGCGCGACGCCAATGTCGCGCGCGCTGCCAACGCCGCCGCCTGGGGCGGATTCGCGAATTCGGGCCAGATCTGCATTTCGGCTGAGCGCGTCTACGTCGAGGAGCCGATCTACGACGAGTTCATGGCGAAGCTGACCGAGGAGGTCGAGGGCCTGCGACAGGGGGCCGACGGCGCCGACTACGGGAAGGACGTCGGCGCAATGACCTCGCCGAACCAAACCGCGATCGTCGCCGACCACGTCGACGACGCGATCTCCAGTGGCGCCCGGGCGCTGACCGGCGGCAAGCGGGTCGAAGGCCCCGGCGATTACTACGAGCCGACCGTGCTCGTCGACGTCGACCACTCGATGAAGGTGATGCGGGAGGAAACCTTCGGCCCGGTGATCGGGGTGATGAAGGTTCGCGACGACGACGAGGCGATCCGGCTCGCCAACGACACCCGGCATGGGCTGTCGGGGTCGGTGTTCGGGGCCAAGCGGCACGCCGAGCAGGTGGCGCGGCGCATTGAGTGCGGCAGTTGCAACGTCAACGACGTGATGGTCGGGTTCCTCGCCTCAGACGTCCCCTTCGGCGGTTGGAAGGACTCCGGAATCGGCTACCGCCACGGCGAGACCGGGATCAAGAAGTTCTGCCGAGCCGAGTCGCTGGTGATCACCCGCTTCGGCGGCAAGCGCGAGCTGCTCTGGTTCCCCTACACCGAGAAGCGCCGCAACCTGCTGGCGCGGCTGACTCGCATGTTCAACGCCCGCGATCTGCGGCGGCGGTTCGGCAAGGGCTCCTAGCCGGGCCCCGGGCCGTTCAGCCGGCGGCGGATCTTCCGGCACGCCGCTCGCATCCACTTTTCATCGCCCTTTCATCCGGCGGGGGGAAGTTGTGGACATCATGGTTGCGAGACCCAGAATCGCCGTCGCTGCCGCACTCGTTGCCGCTGTATCGGCCGTCGGAGTGGCGGTCGGCACCCAGGGTGGTGGCGGCGCGCCTTCCTCTCCCGGCCAGCTCGTGAAGGCTCAGCGGGGCGTGGTCGATACGACGGTGGGCGGCGTCGGCCACGTCACGACATTGACCGGAGCAGCGCTGCTGTCGGTTCCATCGTCATCTTCGGGCGCTGCCGGGGCCGGCGCCGCAACCACGGGAGGCGCGGCCTCCACGGGTTCCGCGGCCCCCACCGGTTCCAGCGTTTCGGGTTCCAGCGTCTCGGCGGGAGCCTCTGGGGGGACTGCCTCCAGCGCCTCCGCCGCTTCGTCATCTGGTGCGGCCCCCACACCGGCACCCGCGGACGCGGTCTTTCCGACCGTGACCGGCCACGTAACCCGGCTGCTCGTAAACCAAGGGGACCAGGTGTCGGCAGGTCAGCCAATTGCCAGGGTCTCTGACGACGGAACCATTGTCGGTGGCATGCTTCAGGCGCGCAACGACCTCGGCACAGCCCGGCTCGAGCTGGCGCAGAAGAGGGTGCAGGACCCCCTCCTAGGCCCCCCACCGACCGCGGCGGAGGTGCAGGCAGGGCACCAGGCCGTGATCACGGCGGAAACCGCCCTGCGGGGTCTGCAGGGCCCGCCGCTTGCCACCGATGTCGCCGCGGCACGGTCCGACCTGGCCCGAGCAGTTGCCGACCTGCATTCCTCCCGGGCAAGCCCCATCGCGACGACAGCAGCCGAGCTCGGGGTGACGACCGCCCAACAGAACCTGCAGACCCTCACCGGGTTCCCCGATCCCGCCGAGCTGGCCGCGGGCCAGCTTGACGTCGCGAAGGCGACCCTGGATCTGGAGACCCTGCTGTCGGGCTCCCCAACGCCGACCGAAATCGCAGCCGCGCAGCTGGCCGTGACAGCCGCGCAGCAAAAGCTGAACCAGCTGATCCACCCACCGGCGGCTGTCGTGAGCGCCGCGCAGGGCGACTTGGCGAAGGCCAAGCTCGACCTGGCCGCCCTTCGCGCCACTCGTCAAGGCACAGGGCTCTCCGCGCTACGCTCCGCGGTGACCGCCGCGAGGACCCGCCTTCACCAGCTCAGGCCGACCGCCGACGTGATCGCCACCGCTCAGTCGGACGTGCGCAGGGCACAGGCCGATATCGCCGTTCTGCGCCAGCGCGGAGCCCCGGCCAGCGCCATCGATCTGGCGCTGGCTCGGCTGAAGGTCGTGGTGAGCAGGCAACGCCTGGGCCTCGCGCAGCACCTGGCCGGCCAGCTGACCGTGCGGGCAAGATCGACCGGTACCGTGACCAGCCTCCTCACCACGCCAGGTGCCGCGGTCGACCCGGCAACGCCGCTGATGCGGGTCCAGGATCTCGGCAACCTCGTCGTGGCGCTCGACCTCAGCGAGTTCGACGTCGGCCACGTTCGGGTCGGGGAGCTGGCCCGGGTCAGTGTCGACGCCCTCGGCGGGCGCACCTACAAGGGGCGCGTGATCGACGTGGCGTCGGGTGGGACCGATGTCGGGGGCGTCGTCAACTTCCCGGTCATCATCGCCCTGCAGGGAACGAGCAGCGGGAGCGTCAGCGTGCGCCCCGGAATGAGCGTCAGTGCCAGGATCGTGACCAGGATCCAGCGCGACGTCGTGCGCATTCCCACAGCCGCCGTCAGCGGAGGTAATCAGGTCACGGTCCGTGGGCCTTCGGGCGCGCTGAAGACGCAGCCGGTCAAGCTCGGGCTGGAGGGCCCGCAGCTGGTAGAGGTCCAATCCGGACTGCAGCCCGGCGCACGCGTCCAGATCCCCGCCGGCAGCGGGGGGTAGTGGCCGGAGCCGCGGTCGCGCATGGTCGACCAGGTCATCGAAACGGAGGATCTGCGAATGCGCTTCGCATCGGGGGACCTCAGCGTCGAGGCTCTGGCAGGCGTGGACCTGACGGTCGGGCGGGGCGAGTTCCTCGCCGTGATGGGGCCCTCTGGGTCAGGCAAGTCGACGCTGCTGTCGATCCTCGGCTGCCTCGAACGCCCGACCGCGGGCAGCTACCAGCTCGCCGGCGAGGAGGTCGCCGGCTTTGACGAGCGCAAGTCGGCGCGTGTCCGCCGCGAGCGCATCGGCTTTATCTTTCAGGCGTTCAACCTCCTGCCTCGCTCGACCGCACTTCAGAACGTCGAACTGCCGCTGATCTACGGGGGTGTCGATCGCAAGGAGCGCCAGACGCGGGCCGGCGAAGCGCTCGCCTCCGTCGGACTGGAGGATCGTCGCGAGCACCTGCCGAGCCAGCTCTCCGGTGGCCAGCAGCAGCGGGTCGCGGTGGCGCGCGCGATCGTCACCCGTCCCGACGTCCTGCTCGCCGACGAGCCGACCGGCAACCTCGACTCCCGCAGCGAAACCGAGGTGCTCGAGATCCTCGGCGACGTACATTCGGACGGCGCGACGATCGTGATGGTCACCCACGCGCGCGAGGTAGCCCAAAGCGGCACTCGGATCGTGCACATGCTCGACGGCACGATCGAGTTCGATGAGCAACTCGACTCCGCCGACGTCGCGACGGCACCGGCGCCGTGAACCTGTTCGAGCATCTGCACCTCGCCCTGCAGGCGCTGCGGGCGAATTGGATGCGTGGTCTGCTCACCGCCCTTGGGGTGATCATCGGCGTCGCCGCGCTCGTCGCCCTGACCGCGATCAGCGCAGGTGCCCGCAAGAGCGTCGCCGCCGATCTCGATCGCCTCGGCCCCAACATCATCCTGCTCGACGGCGAGTTCGTTCCGCTGCCCTCGGGCGAGCAGAGCGCCACCGACAGAACGCTCACCCCCGGCGACCTCGCGGCGGTCGGTCAGCTCCCCTCGGTGGTAGCCGTGGCTCCCCGCCAGACGGTCGAAGGGATGACGATCTCCGCGGGACGCAGCGCGACGAGCCCCTTCGTCACTGGGCTCACCCCGCTCTTCGAGCAGATCCACAACTACGCAGCGGCAGAGGGTCGGCTCCTTGGACCCGTGGACGACCGCTTCGGGCGCGAAGTGATAGTGCTGGGCCCCACCCCCGCGAACGCCCTCTTCGGTGGCGGCAGCGCGATCGGGCAAAGCGTCCGGGTTCTCAACCGCGAGTTCACCGTCGTCGGCGTGTATGCCCACAAGGGCAGCCTCGGCCCGGACAGCCTCGACAACAGCGCTTTCATCCCGATGACCACGGCCAAGCGGGTGCTGTTCGGGGGCGACAACGTGCACGGCGCCGACGTCCAGGTCGCGACTCAGGCGGACGTGGTCCCCACCATGGACAAGATCGACGAGCTGATGTTCACTCGACACCGCATCGGCCCCGGTCATCCGGAGGATTTCTCGACCGAGGATCAGGCGACGATCATCGTCGCGGCCGAGGCTGCGACCTCGACCTTCCAGACCCTGACTCTGGCCCTTGGCGCGATCGCGCTGATCGTCGGCGGGATCGGAATCATGAACATCATGCTGGTGTCGGTCACCGAGCGCACCCGCGAGATCGGCATCCGAAAGGCGCTCGGCGCCGAGCCGGGCCGGATCCAGGCGCAATTCCTCGTCGAGGCCCTGGCGCTCTGCACTGCCGGCGGCCTGCTCGGCGTCCTCGTCGGGGTGGGAGCCTCCCGCGTCATCAGCCGCCTGGCCGGATGGCAGACGGTCGTCGTCCCGGGGACCCTGTTCGTCGCCTTCGGGGTCGCGCTCGCGGTCGGCCTGTTCTTCGGCTACTACCCCGCCCGCCGCGCGGCGCGCATGCCGCCCGCCGTGGCGATGCGGTACGACTGACTAGTGCCGCGTCCACCAATGGCGGCCCGCTTCTGGCGAGCGAGGACCGAGCATGGCTAGGACGCAGGAAGGCGTAATAGCAGCGCTATTGCGCCGACTGAGGACGACGCCAGGCGACGGTCCGCAGCCGCCAGAGCGGGACGTTCATTGGTTGACGGGGCGCTAGCCCGCGGGAACGAGCTGCTCGCGCGCCTGGCGGGCGGCGTCGACCATGTTGCGAAGCGCCGCCTCGGTCTCCGGCCAGGCGCGGGTCTTCAGCCCGCAATCCGGGTTGACCCAGAGCTGCTCGGGGCGCAGCACGTTGGCCGCGGCCTGAAGCAGCTCGACCATCTCCTCGGCCGGCGGTACGCGCGGTGAGTGGATGTCGTAGACGCCCGGCCCGATGTCCTGCTGGTAGCCGGTGCGCTCCCACTCGTGCAGCAGCCCCATCCGCGATCGGGCCGCCTCGATCAGCAGCACATCGGCGTCCATCGCCTGGATCTGCTCCATGATGTCGCCGAAGTCCGAGTAACACATGTGGGTCTGAATCTGGGTCGCGTCATCGACGCCCGAGGTGGTGATGCGGAAGCAGCGCACCGCCCACTCGAGGTACTCGTCCCAGCGCTCGCGGCGCAGCGGCAACCCCTCCCGGATCGCCGGCTCGTCGACCTGGATGACCCGCACGTCAGCCCCCTCGAGGTCGCCGACCTCGTCGCGGATCGCCAGCGCCAACTGCAAGCAGCTCTCCTCGAGCGGCTGGTCGTCGCGCACGAATGACCACTGGAGCATCGTCACCGGGCCGGTGAGCATTCCCTTCACCGGCCGCTCGGTGAGCGACTGCGCGAACTCGATCCAGTCCAAGGTCATCGGGTGCGGCCGCGAGACGTCGCCGTAGAGGATCGGGGGACGCACGCAGCGCGAGCCGTAGGACTGCACCCAGGCGTTCTGGGTGAACGCATAGCCCTCCATCTGCTCGGCGAAATACTGGACCATGTCGTTGCGCTCCGGCTCGCCGTGCACCAGCACGTCGAGTCCGACCTCCTCCTGGAAGCGGATCACACGCTCGATCTCGGTCCGCATCCGGCGCTCATACTCGGCGCCATCGATCTTGCCCTCCCGCAGCTCGGCGCGGGCGGTGCGGATCTCCGCCGTCTGCGGATAGGAGCCGATCGTCGTGGTCGGGAACTGGGGCAGCTCCAGCTCGGCGCGCTGCGCTTCGCGGCGCACCTCGAAGGGGCTGTCGCGGCGATCGGCGTCGGCCTCCAGCGCCACCACCCGCTCGCGGACCGCCGGGTTGCGCGTGCGCTTCGACGCCTGGCGGCTCTCCAGCGCCTCGACGTTGTCGGCCAGCTCGGCCTCGATCGCCTCGTCGCCCTCCGCGAGGCCCTTGGCGAGCACAGATACCTCGCCGACCTTCTGCTTCGCAAACGCCATCCAGGAGCGCAGCTCCTCGTCGAGGTCGGGCTCCGCGCCGAGGTCGACCGGAGTGTGCAGCAGCGAGCAGGAGGTCGATACGACCACCTCGTCGGCGATGTCGGAGAACTCGCGAAGCTCCTCGAGGCTGGCGTGCAGGTCGTTGATCCACACGTTGCGGCCGTCGACGATGCCGGCGAACAGCGTCTTGCCGTCGAGCCGGCCAACGTCGCGGGCGATGCCGACGTTCTCGCGCCCGAGCACGAAGTCGAGCCCGAGGCCATCGATCGGTGTCTCGCGCAGCACCGCGTAGGCGTCGCCAACGTGGTCGAAGTAGGTCTTGACCAGCAGCCGGGTGCGCTCGTGGACCTTGGAGAGCTCCTCGTACGCGAGTCGCAGCGCGTCGAGCTCGCGCTCGTCGCGGCTCATCACGAAGCAGGGCTCGTCGAGCTGCACCCACTCGGCGCCGTGCTCGGCGAGACGCTCGATCACTTCGCCGTATACGCCGAGCAGCGGCTCGATCAGGCCGATGCGGTCGAAGTCCTCGTCGACGCCGTCGCCGGGCTTTGCCAGCAGCAGGAACGAGACCGGCCCGATCAGGACCGGCACGGTGGAGATGCCGAGCGCCTGCTGCGCCTCGGTGAACTCGTCAAAGGGCTTGCTGCTCGACAGCGAGAAACGCGTGTCGGGGCCGAGTTCGGGGACGATGTAGTGGTAGTTGGTGTCGAACCACTTGGTCATCTCCATCGCGGTGACGTCGACGCCCTCTGCCTGCCGGCCGCGGGCCATCGCGAAGTAGGTGTCGAGGTCGACCTGGCCGCCACCGTGGCCGTAGCGCTCGGGCACTGCGCCGACCAGCGCCACCGCGTCGAGCACCTGGTCGTAGAGCGAGAAGTCATTGGAGGGGATCAGGTCGATGCCCGCCTCCTGCATCAGCTTCCAGTTCGAGCGGCGGATCTCACTCGCGGTCTGGGCAAGCTGCTCGGCCGAGGTCTCGCCCCGCCAGTAGCCCTCGGTCGCGAACTTCAGCTCGCGATTCGGTCCGATGCGCGGAAAGCCCGCAATGTTGGAAAGAGTCATTGTGATTCAGGCTATCTAAAGCGCTCTAGACCGAAGCCGACGCGCTGCCCGAATCACGGGTCGGCGGCTTCGAAGAGAGGCGCACGGGGGCGGCGGAGAGCGCCCGCAGACGGAGGTCGCCCCACGTCATCCCCTCGCGGACCAACGCGGGCAGTCCGAGCGCG
>JALYTG010000098.1 GCA_030854405.1 Chloroflexota bacterium
CCCGACGAAGGGGACGCGGTCCACATCCTCACCTATCACAAGGCGAAGGGCCTCGAGTTTCCGGTGGTCTTCATGGTGGGCCTGGTGGAGGATCGCTTCCCGAGTCGCGACCGCAGCGATCAGCTGCAGCTGCCGGCCGCCCTGCTGGACGGGCCGGCGCCGAGTGGGGATGCGCATCTCGCGGAGGAGCGGCGCCTCTTCTACGTGGGCATGACCCGTGCGCGCGAGGAGCTGGTCTTGAGCTGGGGGTCCGACTACGGCGGCCGGCGCACCCGCCGCATGAGCCAGTTCGTGCTCGAGGCGCTCGATCTGCCACCCGCCACGCCACTCGAAGCCCTGCGGCCGAGCCTCGCCGAGCGGCTCACCCGGCACGAGGGTAATGCCCGTCGGCCGACCGCGGCAACGCCGCGCCCCTCGCTCGCCGACCGGCCCCTCGCGCTCAGCTATTACCAGGTGAATGACTATCTGGAATGCCCCGCCAAGTATCGCTACGCGCATGTGGTGCGCATCCCAACCGCCCCCTCGCACGCGCTGATCTACGGCAAGGCGCTGCATGCGGCGGTGCAGGCCTTTCATCGACGACAGATGGCGGAACGGCCGATGTCGCTCCCAGAGCTCCAGGCCGCACTGGATGCCAACTGGGAGTCGATCGGATTCCTGACGCGCGACCACGAGGAGGCACGCCGTGCGGCGGCGCGCCAGGCGCTCGAGCGCTTCTGGCACGAGCAGCAGGCAGATCCGGCTCAGCCGACCGGTATCGAGCAGGAGTTCACCTTCATGCTCGGCGGCGACCGGGTGCGCGGTCGCTACGATCGCGTCGATACCGAGGCCGATGGGCGGGTCGTGATCACCGACTACAAGTCGAGCGATGTCCGGGATCCAGCCACCGCCAACCGCCGCTCGCGGGAGTCCCTGCAGCTCTCGATCTATGCGCTCGCCTACGAGGCGCAGCACGGCCGGGTGCCGGACCAGCTCTCGCTGCATTTCCTCGAGTCCGGCCTCGTCGGGCGCTCCGAGGCGAGCGAAAAGCGGCTCAGAAGGGCGCAGGAGAAGGTTGCGCTGGCGGCTGACGGAATCCGGACGCGCCGGTACGAGGCTACTCCCACGCCGATGGTCTGCGGCTTCTGTCCGTTTCGCGAGATCTGTCCCGACGCAGCGCGGTGAGCGCCGAACATCGGCTCTGGGTTCTCGGCCTGGTCGGACTTGGGGTCCTGGCGGGGGTCGGCCTGGTCGCATTCGCCGCCAATACCTGCCCTGTGGAGCTGCCGGGTCAGCCCTGCCCCGATGCGCAGCGCAATGTTGTGGTCGTCGTGGTCCTTGCCGCGGCAAGCGTCGCCCTGCTGGTGACCCCGTTCGCCTTCCTTGCGGAGCTCCTCGTCCAGCGACGGATCGTGTACCGCGGCGCCTGGTGGCGGGCAGGACGTCGTGGTGGGCTGGCTGGCCTGCTGGTCGCGACGCTGGCAGGGCTTCGGCTGGGTGGCGCCCTGAGCGTCCCGGCGTTCATCTTCATCGTAGTGCTGGCGATCGTGGTTGAGCGCTTCCTCACCAGCCGCGGCGGATGAGCGACATCTTCGCCAGCCAACCGAGCGACGCCGCGCTGCTTGCCGAGATCTATGACCTTGAACACGACGAGGTGACGGAGGACCTCGTCTTCTATCGGGAGATGGTCGCCCGCTCGCGCGGGGCGGTCGCCGACCTGGGCTGCGGCTCCGGGCGCCTCTTCGCTCCGTTCCTTGCCGGGGGCGCGACGCGCATCCTGGGGGTCGACGGCTCGGCCGCTTTGCTGGAGCGCGCCGCCGAGCGGCTCGCGCGAGACCCGTCCCTGCGCGGAGCGGCCGAGGACGCGCGGATTGAGCTGCTGCGAGCCGACGTCCGGCTGGTTAAGCGGCGTGACCGATTCGCGGTGGCGGTCCTGGCCGGCGTGCTGTCGCACCTCAACGGGCCGGAGGAGGCGCTTCGAGCCCTCGATCGGGCCGCGAGACTGCTCACCCCCGCGGGGAGGCTCATCGTGGACGGGGTTGGGCCCGGAGGGCTGCCCACCCATGACCTGCCGCTCTCGATCGACTGGCGCAAGCGGCTGCACGGCCGCGACGTGGTGCGACGCAGCGAACTCGTGCGCCACGAGGCTCCCGAAGGGCTGCGCGTGCTCTTCTCGACGATCGTCGACGTGCGACGGGTCGATGGTACGATATCGCGGCTTCCGGCGAGCTACCGGCTCTGGTATCCCTCTCCAGAGGGCCTGGAGCAGCTCCTGGGCGACGTTGGGTTGGAGGTCGAAGCGACCTTCGGGTCACATGATCTCGAGGCGCTCGACCACGATAGTGAGCGGTGCATCGTGGTCGCCCACCGCGCAGCCCAGGCGCGGACGCAGACCATCGTGAGGAGTGGGGATGCCAGCTGAACAGATTCGGCTCCTGCTGATCGAGGATGTCCCTCAGGTGGCGTCCCACATCCGTGCGCTGCTCAACGCCCAGTCTCAGATCAAGATGCTCGACGTCGTCACGGCCGGCGATCGCGCCGTCGGCGCGGTCGGTGAGCTCAAGCCCGACGTCGTGATCGTCGACGCGCTCCTGCAGGGGCGCGTCAGCGGTGCCCAGGTGGTCCAGGGGATTCGGGGCGCCCAGCCGCAGGTCGGCCTCATCATGCTGACGGTGCCGCAGAATCCCGTGCGCGAGGACGCTCAGCGTGGGATCGACGCGGTCCTGAAGATGCCCTTCTCCGGCTTCGACCTGACGACCATGATCCGCAAGGTGGCCGAGGATCGGGCGATCGAGTCCGCGCGCACCGGATCGCTGGTCGTGACGCTCTTCTCGCCGAAGGGTGGGGTGGGGCGCACGACGATCGCCTACAACCTTGCGGTCGCGCTGGGACAGCAGCATCGGGTCTGCCTGGTCGACGGCTCGCTCCAGTTCAGCGACCTGCGCGGTCTGCTGCGCGTGCCCGCCGTCGCCCCATCGATCGTCAACTTGCCGACCGACCGGATTCGTGAGACTGACGTCGCCGAGATCGCCTGGCGCGATCCGTCGGGGATCGACATCCTGCTCGCTCCGCCGCGGGTCGAGATGGCCGAGATGGTCACCACACGCGACATCGAGAAGGCGCTCAGCATCCTCCGGCAGCTCTACGAGTTCGTGATCGTCGATACGCGCGCCTCACTCTCTGAGGACGTGCTCGTCTTCCTCGATGCGTCCGATCTGATCCTGCAGATCCTCACCTACGATTCGATGGCAGTCCGCAGCCTGGCGATGTCGGCTGAGACCTTCGCTGCGATCGGGTACCCGCCACACAAGCTGCTCACTGTCCTCAACCGGTCCGATGCCTCCGGCGGCTTCGACAAGGCCGACCTGGAGGAGGCGCTGGGAGCCAGCATCAATTTCGAGCTCGTCTCCGATGGGCGCCTGGTGCTGGCCGCGAACAACGAGGGGATCGCCTTCGTCAGCTCGAGCCCGGAGGCACCCATCTCCGTGGGCGTGCAACGCATCGCAGATGCGCTCGCCTTGCATCTGCGCGGCAGAAGCCCCCTACTCGCTCGGCGCTGACGTGCGTCGCGCCGCGGACGCACGACCGATCGGGGTCTTCGACTCGGGTGTCGGCGGACTGACCGTCCTCTCCGAGCTGCGGCGCCGCCTGCCCGCCGAGTCGACCATCTACCTGGGCGACAACTCGCGCACGCCGTACGGCCCGCGCTCGCGCGAGGAGGTGCGCCGATTCACCGCCGAGTGCGTCGACTGGCTGCTCGACCAGGACGTGAAGCTCCTGCTCCTCGCCTGCAACACCGCCACCGCTCAGGCCCTCGACCTGGTCCGTGAGATGGCGGCAGTGCCGGTTCTGGGTGTCGTGCGGCCTGGAGCAGTGGCGGTGGCCGCCGCGACACGGACCCGCCGCGTCGGGGTGATCGCGACCGCCGGCACGGTCGCGTCGGGGGCCTATCTGAGAGCGATCGGAGAGGCGGATCCGCGCACCCGCGTGGCGCAGCAGGCCTGCCCGGACCTGGTGCCCCTGGTCGAGGCCGGCACGCTCGAAGGCCCTGTCGCCGAGGCGGCGGTCGGCGGCTACCTGGGGGACCTGTTCGCGACCGATGCCCAGATCGACACTCTGCTGCTGGGCTGCACGCACTACCCGCTCCTCCGCCCGCTCATCGAACGCCTGGCCGGACCAGCCGTCAGCGTGGTCGATTCCGCCTTCACGGCCGCCCTGGCTACGGAAGACCTGCTCGACGCGCTCGGCGCGCGCTCGCCGGGCAGTGAGCCTACCAACCGCATCGTGACCACCGGTGACGTGCTCGCCTTCACGACCGTCGCCTCCCGGGTCTTTGGCGCGGACCTGCCCCGGGTCGAGGCGATCTCAGTTCAGGCGGTCCTGCCGTAGACTGACCGTATGTCACGCAACAGCGGCCGGCTGGGGATGGGCATCCTGGTCGGCAGCCTGGTCGCGGTGGGTGCCGCGGTCGCCCAGCGGGAGATCATGCGCCGCGCAGGGACGCGGCTGATCGACTGGGAGGCGGTACGCCAGATCGCGCGACGGCGCCTCGGCGACGATGCCGTCCCGATCCCCGTGGCCCAGCGCCAGCAGGCGGACGCGTTCTATCGCGAAACCCTGCTGCGCATCGAGCCGGCGGTCGCGGAGGAGATCGGCGCGCAGCTGCCGCGCGCACTCGAGGTGCCGGCGGTGATCGATCGGCTGGAGTGGGTTGATCTCAACCTGGCTACGTTCCAGCAGCTCTTCGCGAAGGTCGAGGAGATTCTCGCGCAGGCGCAGAGCGGGCCCGACAGCCCCGGGCGAGCCCTGTCGCGCATCGTCAACCGATCGATCGGCAACCAGCAGCTCGGCTTTCTCATGGCCTTCCTGGCTCGCAAGGTGCTCGGCCAATACGACGTCAGCCTGCTCGCCGCCGGCCCGGCCACGCGCGGCCGTCTCAATTTTGTCGAGCAGAACATCGTTGCCAGCGCGGCCGCCCTTCGCGTCCCGCTCGACGAGTTCCGAACCTTCATCGCCTTGCACGAGGCGACTCACGCCTTCGAGTTCGAGGCCTATCCTTGGCTGCGTGACCACTTCGCCCGGCTGGTGAGCGAATCGGTCGAGCAGTTCGCGACCGACTCGGGCGGCCTGCTGGGTCGTCTGCGTGACGCCCTCGCCGCGGGGCCCGGCGCCAAGGGCCACTGGCTGGAGCGGATGATGAGCCCCGAGCAGCTGGGCTCCTTCCGCCGGACGCAGGCCCTCATGTCAGTGCTGGAGGGGTACTCGAACCACGTCATGCATGCGGCCGGGGAACGGCTGCTGCCGGGGTTCGCGCAGCTCCATGAGCGCTTCGAGCGGCGCAACGAGCGACGCGGCGCGGTCGAGCGCGCCATCATGCGGATTACCGGGCTCGACCTCAAGATGGAGCAATACGTGGCCGGCGAGCGCTTCGTGAAGGCGGTGATCGCCGAGCGCGATCGCGCATTCCTGAACCGGGTCTGGGAGAGCGCCGACCGGCTGCCGACCCTCGAAGAGATCGCCGATCCCGCGAGTTGGGTCGTTCGCATTGAAGGGGACGAGCACTGAGCGGGGGCCAGATCACCGTCCTCGCCACTCCGGTATTCGGGATTCCGTTGCCACCCGACCAGGTCGCGCGCATCGAGGCGGTTCCGGGCGTGCGCTACGTTGCCGTTACCGCGGAGGGGCGTGTGCACGGCGATGCGGCCACGCTCGAGCAGGCCGAGGTGCTGCTGCGCGGCGGCATAAGCGCGTCTGCCCTGGATCACCTGATCGGTAACGCGCCAGAGCTGCGCTGGCTGCACTCTTTCTCGGCCGGCGTCGACAAGGTCGTGACGCCCCTCGCCCGCTCCAGGGGCCTGACCGTGACCAACGCCCGCGGCGTCTTCTCCGCGCCGATCGCCGAGTACGTGGTGATGATGTTGCTGGCCGTGGCTCGCCGCCTGCCGCAGCTCCTCGAGCTGCAGCGCGAACGCACTTGGCAGCCACTGCGCGGTCGCGAGCTGAGCGATCTCACGATCGGGATCGTGGGGTTCGGCAGCATCGGCCACGAGATCGCCCGGCTGCTGGCGCCCTTCGGCACGCGCATCCTTGCGACGCGGCGGCATCCTGAGCACGGGGCCGACGATGCGCCGAATGTCGAGCTGTTGGAGCTCGACAGGCTCGACGAGCTGCTCCGCGCCTCCGATGCGGTGGTCGTGGCGGCGCCGCTCACTGAGCAGACAAATGGCCTCATCGGCGCCCACGAGCTCCAGGAGATGCGTGAGGACGCGTACCTGTTCAACATCTCCCGCGGGCGTCTGATCGACGAGATCGCATTGCGTCGCGCGCTCGAGTCGGGCTGGATCGGCGGAGCCGTGCTGGACGTCTTCACGGAGGAGCCGCTGCCCCCCGATTCCTCGCTCTACGACACGCCGAACCTGATCATCACCCCGCACACCAGCTGGTCCAGCAACAGGGTCCTCGAGCGCAGCATCGGTCTCTTCGTCAGCAACCTGCAGCGATACGTGGCGGGGGAGCCACTCGAGAACGTGGTCGACCTCGAGGCCGGGTACTGACCGCATGCAGGTGACCCTGGTCGGTCTGCCGGGGAGCGGCAAGACGACGGTCTTCAACGCGCTGACCGGGGGGCACGCAGAGACGGGGACCTTCTCAGGCGGCCGCGCGGCCCCGAATGTCGGGGTCGTAAAGGTACCCGATGACCGCCTCGACGCGCTCTCCGCGCTCTTCAGCCCGCGCAAGACGACGCCCGCCGACGTGACATACGTCGACGTGGCCATTCCCGCGGGCGCGACCCGTGAGGGGACCGTCTCACCCGACCTCCTCGCCCTCATTCGTAACGCCGATGCGCTGCTCCATGTCGCCCGCGCGTTCGATGACCCGAATGCTGCGCTGCCGGCCGAGCCATGGCGCGACATTGATGAGCTCGACCTCGAGTTCGTGGTCGCCGACCTGACCGTGGTTCAGAAGCGGCTCGAGAAGCTCCGCTCCTCCGGCCACCATGGCTCACCGAGCGAACGTGAGCAGAACGCGCTCGAGGAGGAGCTGCTGGGACGCGTCGAGCCGCACCTGGCCGAGGGCCATGCGTTGCGCGACTTGGAGCTGAGCGAGGACGACCAGCGACTGCTGCGCGGGTACCGCTTCCTCAGCCAGAAGCCGGTGCTGGTGGTGCTCAACATCGACGAGCGGCGGCTCCCCGAGGTGCCCTCCCTCGAGACGGACGGAGCAACGCGCTACCCGCACCGTCAGAGCGACGTCGCTGCGCTCGCCGGTAAGATCGAATCCGAGCTGGGTGAGCTGGCCGACGACGACGCGCGGATCTTCATGGATGACCTGGGGATCGCGGAGCCGTCGCGCGGTCGCGTGATCAGGCTCACATATGACCTGCTCGGCCTCCTCAGCTTCTTCACCGCGGGCGAGGACGAGTGCCGGGCATGGACGATCCATCGCGGCGACTCCGCGGTCGAGGCCGCCGCAGCCATTCACAGCGATCTGGCGCGGGGCTTCATCCGCGCCGAGGTGGTGGGCCACGCCGACCTGCTGGCGTGCGGCAGCATGGCGGAAGCCCGCAAGCGCGGGCTCTTGCGCTCGGAGGGTAAGGCCTATGCGGTGCGCGACGGGGACGTGATCCAGGTCCTGTTCAACGTCGCGCGCTGACTATGAGCGCTCGACCTCCGCGATAATCGAGCGAAACTCGTCGCTCCGCTCGACCAGGACGGTCTCCTGCTCGGCCATGCCGACGCTCATCGAGGCGGTCAGCTTCTCGTCGCCGACATACGTAAATTCGTGGCTCCGTTCGAGCTCGCGAGCGATCGCCTCCACCAGCGTGTCCTCCTCGAAGGTGTCGATCACCGCCTGGCGCGCCGCCAGCACGGCTGCCGCGAACTCCTCGGACGAGCGCTTGCGCTCGGTCACCAGCAGAGCGTCGGTCAGCAGGTCGGTGGCCCCTTCGTGGAGCTCGTAGAAAAAGAGTTGCATGGTCGGGACCGATGATAGACGGATGATGACTGGACCGCCGTTCCTCGACCTGCTCATCGTGGGCGGGCTGACGGTCGACCACTTCGGTGAGCGGAGCGCCGCGGGAGGCTCCGTGTTGCACGCGACCCGCGCCGCAGTGCATGCCGGCCTGCGC
>JALYTG010000099.1 GCA_030854405.1 Chloroflexota bacterium
GCCCTATCCGCCCGTCGAAGGCCGCGGCGATTCGCCGCTGGCAGCCCTCACAGCACTCGCGCGCAACCTGCGGGAGATGGCGGCCGAGTAAGGAGCGCTGAGCCGACCGCGGGAAGGCGATGAGATCACGCAGGAGACTCCCCCACGCCTTAACCCGTCCTCCAGCCGAGGCCAATTCCGGAACGATCCGAGGATCCGCCCCCGTTCCGCGGCGCTGGTGCTCGGTTCCAGCATCCGGTGGAGGAAGCCCTCGATGTCCTCGAAGTACTAGGGAACCGGCCACGCGTGATCTCTGTAGACGACTGAGGGGTGTATCGCCGGACGCCCAGCGGTCGGGTCCGGCGACATGGACGTTGTGCTGATCCATCGCCGCGCGTCCGCTCTCCGAGCGCGTATCGGCACGTAGGCAGACGACCTGGTACGGCGGATCGGCGGGCGAACCCCGGAGCTGCTGGGCGATCCGTAACTCGATCGGGTCGCCGGAAATTGGACAGTTATGCGGTCACTGAGCGCTGTGGACCGGCGGTGGACATCGCGCAGCAGGAAAGCGGTAAGTTTGAGCGTGAAGTGACGCGTGGTGGGCGCCGCTGGACTCGAACCAGCGGCGCCTTGCATGTCAAGCTGATCAACCAGCTCCAGACCCATCTGTCGCTCATACTCCGCCGACGCCAACGATGGCGAGGGAGTTGAAGATCGCGGCGTCGGCCGCGAAGTGCAGTACCCACGGCCAGACGAGCCCGCGAGTGTCGAGCATTGCCTTAGTGGACAAGAGGGCAATCGCCGTGGCGAATACCAGGCTGCCACATCCGACGGGTGAAAATCGAGGTATCGCCCATCACGTCGTCAAGTCATCCTATACCCAGGACGTTAAGATCCCGTCTCGGCGTTCTGGAGTCGATCCAATCTGACTTGACGATGTAGGAGATGAGCACTAGTGTTGCGCCCTAGCAACACTTTTTGTGCGTGCTCCATCGGAAATGGACGCGCGCCGACTGCATCGTCGAGCCGTGGCTGTGCGCGGGGTCATCGCTGGCGGCCCGCTGTGATCTTCGCGCAACCGGCGCTAAGAGAAGGAGGGAGCTACCCGGACTTGCCAAGACGAGCTCGCGTCCACGCTGTGCCCCTGATCCTGCTTCGGCTCCCATAGGACGGCTTCCCATCTCCTAATCGCCTCAAGGGAGAAACTCGTGCCGAGAGCTTCGCGTCGACTTGTGAGCGCCGTCGTGCTGGGGGCGTTGCTGGCAATCGCGCTGGCCCCCACGGCGTCCGCGCACATCCACAGCAAGACCATCGACACCACCACCGGCGAGTGTCGCAAGACCAGTGACTCGACCGATCCGAGTGCCACCTGTGGGTCTGCGGTTTACGGCGCCCACGGGTTCACCGGGACGCTGCACATCGACGCGGTTCATGCTCCCGCGTACACCATCGTGGACTACGTCTGCGTCCACACGCCCAGCACTCGCCCCTTCGTCTCAGTCAGCAAGGGCGGAATGTACACGCTGACCCTGTACGAGGACAGCGGCGACGTTCTCTCGTCCGCGACGTATGCCGTGAACACCGGGTTCGAGTGCAAGAGTGACAACAATGCGGTGGTCGGTGGAGCCGCTGTCGGCGCCACCGTGCCGGCTGGATATGCCGACCTCTCGATCCACAACAGCGTGACGATTCAGGGCGTCACTACGGCGACGGCCGAGGCTGATTTCGCGTCTTACAACTCCATCCGTAACCGCGCGCTCGACAGCCACGGCGGCGACGCCGACTCCGAGTCGGTCAAGTCACCCTCGACGCCTCCGGGCGAGATCCCGGAGTCGCCGCTCTCGATCCTGCTGCTCGCCACCGGCGGCATCGGTTCGGCCTGGGTCGTCGCCCGCCGGATGCGGCTCCCCCCAAACAACACCCTGGCTAGCTGAAGAGCGCCAGATGTGGATAGGGCGATGCGCCCGTCCAGTGCCGGGGTGACCGCATAACCGTCATCCCGGCCACGCCACGACTCCGATGGCGCGTGCCGAGCGTCTCGCTCGGCACGCTCATCGTCGTTTGCGCCACGTTGGCCGCCTACAACTACTCCCTCGGCTCGCTGCTGCGGGGCCTGACGTTTCAGACGCCGCTGGCGTATCTGGCGGTTGTCCCGCTCATCGCCCTGCTCCTGGCCTGGGCTCGCCTCCTCGGCCGGGGCGACCTTCCCTCCGCGCCCGAGCTCCGCCTCGACTTCATCCTCGGCCGCCTCGTCGGCATCATATTGATGGCCGTCGCCGCGGCGGTCGTGCTGCTAGTCCCGACATCGGTTCAGCTGTGGCTGGCGCGGGTCGACCTGCTCAGCCTCCCCATCTTCGTCGCCGGCGCGATCACGTCCATCTACGGCGTGCGCCGCGCCTGGGAGCTTCGCGTCCCTATCGGCTTCCTCCTGCTGGCCTGGCCGATTCCGTACCTCCCGCTCCTGGGCCACTGGATGGGGCGCTTCACCGAGGCAAGCATCTCGATGCTCGAGATGGTCTCGGTGCCGATCCCGATCGCCGAGTCCATCGGCACGGAGGGGCTCTTCCGCATCCGGCACGCCGGCGGCAGCTTCCTGCTCAGCATCGGTGCCGCCTGCGCGGGAGTGAACGGGCTCGTCGGCTTTGGGATCGTCGGCCTCGCGCTCCTTGCGGTGGCGCGGGGGTCCGTTCGTCGCAAGACGGCCTGGCTGGCCGTGGGGTTGGCGGTCGTCTGGCTGACCAACCTCGTGCGCATCGAGCTCATCTTTGCCGCCGGCTGGCTCTTCGGTGAGGCAGCCGCCTACGAGGTGCTGCACCCGGCGGTCGGGTTGCTCACCTTCAACTTGGGCGTCTTCGGCATGCTGGCGCTAGTCCGCCGCTTCGGCCTGACGTTCGCGTCACGGTCTCCCGCGGCCTCCGCTCACCTCGAGCGGCCCCCGTCGCCCGCGCGGCGCTGGGCGTCGCTGGCGGCGATCGTGCCGCTGGTGGCGACCATCGGTCTGACTAACGCGAGCTATGGCACGTACGAGCCGGTCGCCGGCGGCTTCGGTCAGCCGCGGCTCGCGGGCTTCGATTACAGCGAGTCCCAGGTTGATGCATGGACCAGCGCGTTGCTCGCCGACTACGGTCAGGCTCGCCAGTTCTTCGGCGACGATGCGAGCTGGCAACGATTCCTCTACCAGCCGACCGGCGCGGCAACGCTCACGTCGAGCGTGCCGGTCTACGTGGACGTGATGAGCACCTCGGATCCAAGGGCCCTGGCCGCATATGGACTGGAGGCCTGCTACCAGTTCCACGGCTACGTCATCGAGGGATCAGGGACCGTCTCGATTGGCAATGGCGTCGATGCTCAGATCATCGACCTCCACATTCCCATGCGCAATACGGACTGGTCCGCGCTCTGGTGGGAGTGGCCCTACCAGGCCGCCGGCGAGGTCCGCTACGAACGCATCGTGGTCATCGTGGAGAACGGCCCGCAAGCCGAATATCGTGGCGTCGCGGCCGCCGCCGGGGCGGGCGACCGGTTCGGACTCACGGAGCATTTCCTCGCGGCCATGGGTCGCGATCTCGCTTCGAATCAGCTGGCCCAGATGGCGGCGGCTCCGTGATGCGCCTCGGGCGATTCTGCTTCGTGGGTGCCTCCGGCGTGGGCGTCAACTCTGGCCTGCTGTTCGTGCTGGTGCATGTCGCCGGCCTGCCGCTGCTGGTCGCCGCTCCGATCGCGACCGAGGTCGCGATCCTGTCCAACTTCGTGCTGAACGACCTGTGGACCTTCCGCGCGTCCTCGCGACAGCATCGCGTCCTCGTCCGTGCCGCGCGGTACAACGTCGTCTGCCTCGGTGGGCTGGTCATCTCCGTCTCGGCACTGGCCCTGCTCGTCGAGCTGGCTGCAACGCATTATCTCGTGGCCAACCTGTGCGGCATCGCCCTCACCAGCGCGTGGAACTTCTGTGTGAACGCGCGGTTCACCTGGGACATGCCGATCGGTCTGCGGGGGTTCTGGCTGGCCAGGCGGCTGGTGCGCGAGGGCCGATTGGCCGCCGTGTCGGTGCGGGAGCGCGACCGATGGACCTGATCACTCCCGGCCTGCTCGTCATCTCGCTGGTCATCTTTGCGCAGTCGATGTTCACGCTCTACCTGATGCTCTACAGCTGGGAGCATCCGGATCGTCTGCGCGCCGCCGGTGGTCCGGAGCGACTGCGTCCAGCGCGCCTGGGGTTCACCGTGCTCCTTCCGGCGCGCCACGAGGAGGCGGTCATCGGCGACACGATCCGTCGCGTCCTGAAGGCCAACTACCCGGCGCCCATGGTCGAGGTGATCGTCATCTGCAGCAGCGAAGACACCGGGACCATCGAGGTGGCGCAGCGCACCATCGAGACGCTCGGCACCCGGCGTGCGCGCGTCGTCACGTTCGACGGTGGACCGATCAACAAGCCTCACGGTCTCAACGTGGGCTTCGCGGCGAGCCGCGAGGACGTGGTGACGATCTTCGATGCCGAGGACGACATCGATCCCGACATCTTCCGGATCATCAACACGGTGATGCTCGACGATGGGGTCGGCATCGTCCAGGCAGGCGTCCAGCTCGTGAATCACCGCGATCACTGGTTCAGCCTGCTCAACTGCCTCGAGTACTTCTTCCAGTTCAAGAGCCGGCTGCACTTCCACGCCCGAGTCGGGATGATCCCGTTGGGTGGCAACACCGTCTTCATGCGCCGGGAGCTGGTCGCGCGGGTTGGTGGCTGGGACGAGCAGTGCCTGACCGAGGACGCCGACATAGGCGTGCGGCTGAGCGCACTCGGCGAGCGGATCCGCGTCGTCTACGATCCGAAGCACGTCACCCGCGAGGAAACGCCCAGCTCCATCGCCGAGCTGGTCCGCCAACGGACCCGCTGGAACCAGGGATTCATCCAGGTACTGCGCAAGGGTGACTGGCTCCAGATTCCGGGGGTCCTGCCGAAGCTCTTGGCGCTCTATACGTTCACGTTCCCGATCATCCAAGTGCCGCTCACGCTCCTGTGGCCTGTGGCGGTCATCGGCGGCTTGTGGCTCAAGCTGCCGATCGTGATCGCGATGGCGACCTTCCTCCCTTTGTACGCTGTGGGCTTCCAGCTGCTCGTCAACATGATCGGCGCCTGGATGTTCGCCCGCGAGTTCGGGTTCGCGATGCGCCCTTGGACTCCATTGGGCCTCGCCTTCACGTTCGTGCCGTACCAGTTCGCGCTCGGATTGGCGTCAGCACGGGCGATGGTGCGCGAGCTGCATGGAAATGGAAGCTGGGAGAAGACCGAGCATGTCGGCGCGCATCGACGCGACGGGCCGACACCGCGCCGCACCTCTTGGCCGACGATGCGTCTCAGCGGTCACGCCGCCGTGGCGGCCGGCGTCGTGCTTGCGGTCATCCTGTCGTTAGGCCTGCCATCCGTCGGCGCCAGGCCCTTGGTGGGAAGTGACCCAAGCGCCTCGGTACGCGACCGATGACGGCCGGCACATTCCACCTCGGCGCCCGGCCGCCTGCCGTCGCAGTCGGAGCGCACAGCTTCCTGCGCGCGCTGCGGCTGGAGCTGGTCTGGGTCCCGGTACTGCTCACGATCGTGGGTCTGGCGCACGGCGTCAACATGTTCGACTACCCCTTCTACGAGAACGACGAAGGCACGTACGTCTCGCAGGCCTGGGCACTCTTGAACCTGGGACAGCTGGCGCCCTACACCTACTGGTACGACCATGCTCCCTTCGGATGGATCCAGATCGGGGCGTGGACGCTCCTAACCGGAGGGTTCTACACATTTGGCGACACGGTCGAGTCGGGTCGAGTCCTCATGCTCGTGTACCAGATCGGGTCGGCAGCGCTCGTCTACATCATCACGCGACGCATCACCAACAGCATGGCCGCAGCCTCGCTCGCGATGCTCGTCTTCGGGCTGTCCGTGTTCGGGATCTTCTTCCATCGGAGGGTGTTGCTCGACAACATCGCTGCGTTCTGGGCGCTTCTGAGCATCTACTGCCTCATCCATGGTCGCCTCACGCTGTGGCGTGCCTGGCTGAGCGCCCTCTGCCTGGCGCTCGGCATCCTCTCGAAGGAGAGCGTCGTCTTCCTGCTGCCCGTGCTCGGGTATCTGACCTGGCACCGTTCGCACGCCTCCCAGCGCCTGTTCGCCGCCGTAGGGTGGTTCGCGGTAGCCGGCTGCGTCGTCTCGCTCTACGTCCTGATGGCGGTCCTGAAGGGCGAGCTCTTCCCCTCGGGGTCGCTGCTCGGTGGGACGACAGAGCACGTCAGCTTGCTGGGATCGGTCTCCTACCAAGCGTCGAGAGGATCCGGATCCGGCGGGCTCGGCCTCCTCGATCCGAACAGCGATTTCTGGCGTTGGGCCACCGGCTGGCAGTATTGGGTGAGCCAGTGGGGTGTGATCGACGGCGTTTTGCTCGTCGGAGGCACGGCGGCCGCCGTCTTCAACGTGCTGTTGATTCGATGGCGGCGGGTGGGCGGCGTGATCGGCCTGCTCACGATCAGTCTGTGGGCCTTCATTGGTCGGGGCGGCTTGGTGCTCGAGTTCTACCTCGTCCCGCTCCTCCCGCTGCTCGCCATCAGCCTCGGCATTGCAGTGCATCAGACGCTGACCTGGGCGGTGGCTCGCGTCCTTCCGCCCCGGTTCGCGTGGCAGCGCTTCGCAGCGTCGCACATCTCGCTGTTCGCGCTTGCGAGCGCCGTGGCCATCGCCCAGCTCGTTATGCCAAGCGCGACGAGCCGATTCGGCGACCTGTGGACCAGCCCGGTGGCCGCCGCGCAGCGAGAGGCCATCGCGTGGATCAGGGAGCATCTATCAACGTCGGACGGCATGCTGATCGACGCGTATGGTTGGACCGATCTGCACGGTCCGCCCGCACAGACGCGATCTTTCCCGCTCGCCCACTGGTTCTGGAAGGCCGATCTGGACCCTGAAATCCGCCACGACGTCCTGGCGGAGGATTGGCGGAATCTCGATTACGTCCTCTCGACGCCGCAGATGCGGCAGCTCGTCGCCGATAAGGCACACCTTCCGCTGACAAGGGCTGCGCTCGAGCACTCCACCCCGATCGCGCACTGGGACACCGGCGGCTGGGAGGTTGCCGTGCAGCGCGTTAACAAGGTGCGCTCGATCCCCTCCTCGAGCAACTCGATCCTGATGAGCCTGTGGGCCAATTACACCGCCGACTTCCTCGAAGGCGGGCGGGTGATCGATCCGGCTACCGGCGGTCGCACTACATCAGAGGGACAGGGCTATGCGATGCTCCAGGCGGTCTACCAGGACGATCGGCATGCCTTCGATGAGGTGTGGACATGGACGAAACAGAAGCTCCAGCAATCGTCCGGCCTTTTCGCGTGGCTCTACGGCGCGCGTGCCAACGGACCGCTGGGCGTGATCGACCGAGGCTCGGCCTCTGATGCTGATCAGGACATCGCCCTGGCGCTCCTGTTCGCATCGAAGCGGTGGGGGGATGTCCGATATGCGTCCGAAGCATCCACCGTCCTCGATGGCATCTGGAACGACCTGACGACCGTCGTCCGGAATGGGCGGTACTTGGTTGCCGGCCAGTGGGCAGGCATGCGCGCCCCGGTCATCAATCCGTCCTACCTGGCGCCCTATGCGTACCGTATCTTCGCCGATGCCGATCCATCACATGCATGGGGCGATCTCGTCGACAGCAGCTACCGCGTGATGGACGCAATCGTCAATTCGTCGGAACTGGGTGGCCAGACTGGCGCGGTCCCCAACTGGGTGGGAATCGACCGAGCCACCGGCGTCATTGGTCTGGCGCCGGAGATGGGCAGGTATGGAGAGCAGTTCTCATTCGATGCGAGCCGGGTCCCGTGGCGCCTCGCGGTCGACTACCTTTGGTTCGGTGACGAGCGCGCTCTTCGCCTCCTCGGGGACTTCGATCTCGCTAGGCGCGAAATCGAGCGCACCGGCCGGCTCGCTTCGGAATACGGGCTCGATGGCTCCGTAGTCGGAGACTACGAGTCGATCTCGATGTACGCAGGCACCCTCCCTTCGCTGCTGCTCGGTGGAGCGGAGGAGCAGGCATACGAGATCCTCGCCAGGAAGGTGAT
>JALYTG010000100.1 GCA_030854405.1 Chloroflexota bacterium
CCACGATCCCCTCCTGGTCGACGCTGAGCAGGTACCGCCGCCCCGACGGCAGTGATCGATACTCGTAGCGATCGAGCGCTCCACCCGTTTCGAGGCGGGTGTAGCGCTGCTCCATCGGATGCAGCGCCAGGCTCGGCACGTCGATCCAGGCCGCGCGAATCTCGGCATGCTCGCCCTCGGCCAGGCCCAGCCGGCGAATCGGCAGGGTGTTCGTGAATGGCGCCGCAGCCAGATCGACATCGAGGCAGCCGTCGAGGTCGGGCCGATGCTGGCCGTCGACCAACCAGGATCCGGCGCCATCGGTCGCCGCGCGAACCCGACGGGAACCCGCGGGAGCGGTCGATTCGACGACAACGGCCCGCGTGCGCCAGGCGGCATCGGTCCTCAGCGTGAAGTGGACCACCCAGGCCTCTCCAGTGTCGCCGACCACCTCCCAGCCTTCGGCGTACCACCCCCTCCCGCGCCGCTCCAGCTGAACCAGGCTATGGCCGTCGGGGCTCCCGGCACGCCGCCAGGCGAAGAGGCTCAACGGCGCGGCAGCGGGGTGCGGCGGTACCGCTGATGGCGCTGCCGGAAGAATGGGCCGTGGTGCTCGGTTGCCCGCTTCTCCGCTGCCTCTGCCCAGCTGATATCGGGCCACGTCGGCTGGAGACTGCGTCGAAGCTGATGAACCCACAGGTACATGTCTGCATCGGTCTTGAACGGGTAGCGTTGCGGCAGGCGAGTGGTGCGGATGATCTTCAGGGCCGGAAGGTAGACGTTGTCGTACCAGTCAGCAGCGGCCTCCTCGTCCGGCAGCAGCCGATCGGCCGACCGCGAGAGCTCGTAGGAGTGGCTGCGCAGCACGTCGAGCAGCTCGGCGTAACCCTGTGGGCGGCTGAATTCGATGAGCGCTTCCGGTCTCGCGCCACCGAGCCCCGACTGCTCCATGAACATGCGCTGCTGCTCGGTGTGCACCAGGGTCAGGACGTCGACGTCGGGCGTGATCTCGTACGAGGTCTCAAGCCGCGTCACCTCGGCATCGATCTCGTCGCGGCCCAGGAGGTGGCTGAGAGCGATGCGGTGATGCCCATCCGATACGAAGTACGCCCCGCCAAGCTCGTAGACCGAGATCGGCGGGAACTCTCGCGACGAGAAGGCCGCGCCCAGGCCGGCGACCCGCTCCATCAGCCCACGACGCCGCGGACGGAAATGCCGGTCGAAATCGATCGAGCGATCGAGCGTCCCGATGATCCGGTCCAGCGGGATGGTCTGCAGCCCTGAATACGATTGTCCAGTGACCTGGAGCCGCCGTCTCACCTCCTGCAACGGAAGCAGAGCGTTTGGATCGGTCATGGGGCGATCCATCAGACCTACTCCAATGCCTCGAAGACTCCGGCGATTCCTTGCCCGACGCCGATGCACATGGTGGCTACGCCGTATCGGGCCCCGCGGCGACGCATCTCATGGAGGAGCGTGGTCGCGAGCCGAGCGCCGGACGCGCCCAGCGGGTGGCCGATGGCGATCGCCCCGCCGTTGACGTTGACCCTGTCCGGATCGAGACCGAGCTCGCGGATGCAGACCAGCGCCTGCGAGGCGAAGGCCTCGTTGAGCTCGACCAGATCCAGGTCGGCCACGTTGAGCCCCGCCCGCTCGAGCGCCTTGCGGGTCGCAGGGATGGGACCCAGGCCCATGGTTGCCGGATCGACCCCGACGACCGCGGAAGCGACAAGACGGCCCAGGGGCTGGAGTCCGAGTTCGCGCGCCCGCTTCGCAGAGGTGACCAGCAGGGCGGCCGCACCGTCATTGATTCCGGAGGAGTTGCCGGCGGTGACCGAGGCGTCGGCCGTCTTGCTGAAGGCGGGCTTGAGCCCGGCGAGCTGCTCGAGCGTGGTCTGCGGACGCGGATGCTCGTCCGTGTCGACGGTCGAGGTCCGACCCTTGGCGGCGGGCACCTCGAGCGGCACGACCTCGTCCACGAAGCGGCCGGCGGCGTGGGCCTCTGCCCAGCGCTGCTGCGACCCGAGTGCGAACGCGTCCTGGTCCTCGCGCGTGACCCCGCAGCGCTCCGCAACGTTCTCGGCGGTCTCACCCATCGAATAGGGGTAAAAGGCATCGGCCAGGCGAGGATTGATGAAGCGCCAGCCGATGGTGGTGTCGTACATCGTCTGCTCGCCGCGCGGAAAGGCCGCCGACGGCTTCGAGACGACGAGCGGCGCGCGCGTCATTGACTCGACGCCACCGACCACGAAGACCGACCCATCCCCGTAGGCGATGGCATGGGCGGCGCTGACGAGCGCCTGCATGCCGGACCCGCAGAGGCGGTTGACGGTCTGGCCAGCAACGCTGATCGGCAGTTCGGCGAGCAGCGCGGCCATGCGGCCGACGTTGCGGTTGTCCTCCCCGGCCTGGTTGGCGGCGCCCAGGATCACGTCATCGATCTGGGTCGGATCGATCCCGGTCCTGTCCACCACGGCACGGACAACGTGCGCGGCCAGGTCGTCGGGCCGAACATCCTTGAGCGCACCGCCATAGCGGCCAAACGGCGTGCGCAACCCGTCGACGATGACCGGCGTGCGGGCGGGATCGGCTGGTTCAGACATCGGGACCGATGCTAGCACCGCCGGAAGACACGGCCACCGCGCGTCGAGGTCATGGGTCAGAAGCTCGGCGGCGTCAGCACGAAGAGGATTTGCGCGCGGCTCGGCCCGGGGTTGCGGTTGCGATGCGGCAGCCGGCTCGAGTAGCGGATCGCGTCTCCCGAGTCGAGCCGATATTCGTCGTCGCCGACCCAGAGATCCAGGCGTCCCTCGAGCACAATCAGGCACTCCTCATCCGATTCGTGGCTGTACGCCTCCGCGCCCGTGCCGCCGCCGGGCTGGATGGTCGAGAGGATTACCTGGAGCCGGCCGCCGCTACCGTCGGTCAGGAACTCGTCGCGCGCCAGGAGGCTCGGGTAGTCAACTGCCCGCCGATCGGCGGCCCGCACCAGCTGGCCGCTCGAGGCGGCTCCGTCGAGGATCTGGCCGATCGTCATGCCCAGCGCTACGGCGATCCGGCGCAGCGTCGCGATCGACGGGCTGGCGATGTCGCGTTCCGCCTGGGAGAGGAAGCTCTCGGTCACGCCCGCTTCCTCGGCGACCGCACGAAGGGTCATCTCGCGCCGTTTGCGCGCGGCGCGCAGGCTGGCCCCGATCGGAAAGTCGTTCCTCTCCACGCTCCCGATTCTAAAGCGCTTCTTCATCGGTCGCGCCAAATCTGCTCGCCGGTGTGCTCGACTGTAGTCATACTTAAGGCGTGAACGATGGAGAGCATCGCCCGGGCACCGTCGCGCGGAGCTACTGGCTGCGTGAAGTTCTCGCCGATGAAGATCCCCAGGCGCAGCCGTTGGTCGGGTCGGTCGAGTCTGATGTGGCGATCGTGGGGGGCGGCTACACCGGGATGTGGACGGCGTACGCGCTGACCGAACGAGCTCCCGGCATCCGGACGGTCCTCCTGGAGCAGGACATCTGCGGCGGAGGCCCGAGCGGACGCAACGGCGGATTCCTGCACGGGTGGTGGGACCAGCTGCCGCTGCTGGTGGAGATCTATGGCCCGGAGCAGGCGCTCGAGCTGGCCTGGGCGGCCGATGAATCGGTCGCCGAGATCGGCGACTTCTGTACTCGGCACGACGTCGACGCATGGTTCCGGCGGGCCGGTTATCTGCAAATGAGCGCCTCGGCTGCGCAGGACGGGGATTGGGAGCAGTCCGTCAGGACCTGTGCGCGCCTCGGCGTCGGGGAGCAGTACCAAGAGCTCAGCGCAGAGGAGGCGCGGCGGCGCTGCGACTCCCCCGTCTTCCGCGGCGCGGCCTTCATGCCGAGCGCCGCGACCGTCCAGCCCGCGCGACTGGCGCGAGGGCTGCGGCGCGTCCTCCTTGAGCGCGGGGTGCAGATCCACGAAGCGACACGCGTCCGACGGATCGTCGCCGGATCCCCCATGCGTGTCCTCACCGATCAGGGCGAGGTGGAGGCGCCGCAGGTGGTCCTCGGCCTCAACGCATGGGCAGCCGGCTGGCCCGGCTTCCGCACGTCGCTCTTGGCGTGGGGCAGCCAGATCGTCCTCACGGAGCCGATCCCGGACCGGCTCGAGGCGCTGGGCTGGGTCGGCGGCGAGGGGATCACCGACTCGCGGTTCACGATCCACTACTTCCGGACAACGCGGGATGGTCGGATCGCGTTCGGGGCGGGCGTCGGCGCCGCGGGCTACGGCGGTCGCATCGGCACTCGATTTGACCACGACGAGCGGGCGGCCGAACGCGCGCGGGCCGGCCTCGCCCGCCTCTTTCCGATGCTGGGCGACGTACGCTTCACGGACGCTTGGGGCGGACCCATCGACATCTCGTCGGATCGGCTGCCGGCCATTGGCTCGCGCGCCGGCGGCCGCCTGCATTTTGCGCACGGCTACTCGGGCAACGGCGTGGGGCCGGCGTTCCTGGCGGGACGCATCCTGGCGGCGCGGATCGACGGAGGCGACGACCGGCTGGCTCGCCTGCCCATCGTCAATCAGCGGGCGAAGAGCTTCCCGCCGGAGCCGATGCGCTACGTCGGCGCGCGGCTGATCCGCGAGGCACTGATCCGCCACGACGAGGCGAGCGATGCCGGCCGGCGGCCCGGCACGATCGTCCGCTTCCTGGCCGCCCTGCCACGCCTGCTCGGCTACCGGCTGGCCCCGAAGGAACAGCGTAGATGAAGAAGAGCTTCAGGAACGGCCCAAATGCCGAGGATCGTTGACGCGGTCCCGAGCGGGTGATTAGAGTTTGTCGCTGCAGTGCTGCTTCAGCGCAGGCGACTTGCGGTCGGGGGCACAGGAGGTACGGGATATGACCATCTTCGTCGGCCGATCGCAAGCGCGCCTGGCGGGGCTGCTCTCCGCGCTGCTCGTCCTAACGGCCTGCGGCTCTGGTACTCCCGGCGCATCGTCGTCGAGCGCTGCCGCTTCGGGAGCCGAGACTGGCAGTCTCACGGTGCTCGATTGGGCGGGCTACGACGCCGAGGATTTCTGGATCGACTTCAAGAACGAGCATCCCAAGGTCCAGGTCGGCTTCGAGATCGGCGCAGCGGATGCCGACATCTACTCGAAGATGGCGGGCGGCGACCAGGCCGACATCTTCCACTTCTACACCGGCTGGCAACAGTTCTATGCCGACGAGGGGCTGGTCGAAGAGATCGACACCAGCAAGCTGAAGAACTGGGACAAGGTGCCCGACTCCTTCAAGAAGATCGGCCAGATCAACGGCAAGCAGTACTTCGTCCCGTGGGACTGGGGCTTCACGTCGATCCTGTACCGTACCGACAAGGTCAGCTCGGTCGACTCATGGGCGGCGCTCATGGACAAAAAGTACGCCGGCCACGTCTCGATGTGGGACGACGGCCCAGGCGCCGTGACCGTATCAAGCTATATCCACGGCTACGACGAGACGGCCATCACGGACGCGCAGCTCGCCTCCATCAAGGCCGAGTGGACCGCGCAGCGCCCCAGCAACCTCTTCTACTGGACGGGCGAGCCAGAGCTGACCGCCGCGATGGCCGCTGGCGACGTCTGGCTGGCCTATGCGTGGCAGGGCGCGTACGCCACCCTGCTGGGGCAGGGCGTGCCGGTCGCCTACGCCAAGCCGAAGGAGGGACGCAACTCGTGGGTGGGCGTGTACGGCATCCGCAAAGGGACCCAGAATTACGACCTGGCGCTGAAGTTCCTCGACGCCAAGCTGGGTGACGCGACCGGAAACAACGTTGTCAAGCTCTTCTACTACGGCTCAGCCAACCAGGACGTCATGAACGGACTGACCGATAAGACCCTCAAGCAGGCCTTCTCGATCGACGACCCCGCGATCCTGGAAAAGACGAACTTCACTCCCAACCTGACCGCCGCCCAGCGCGACGCGTGGACGGCGATGTGGACCGAGGTGAAGGCCGCGCCATAGGCTGGCGCGGGAACACGAAGCACCGGAGGAGCGATGCTGGGTCGACGGGGCACGTTCTGGCTCCTCTATCTGCCACCGCTCCTCTGGCTCTTCGCCTTCTTCCTGGTGCCGCTGGGGCTGATGGGCGTCGTCAGTCTGCGCGCCGACATCCGCGGCGGCCTCGTCGACCTTGCGAGCCCGACCTTCGAGCAGTACGCGCGCGTCTTCGGCACCGCCAGCTACCTGCGGCTGCTCGGCGTCTCGGTCACGATGGCGCTCGGCGTTGCGGTGGCGGCAACCGGGCTCGCGTATCCCGTCGCCTACTTCCTCGCCTTCCGCGCCGGGCGCCGGGCGGCGCTCTTCCTGATCCTGCTGCTCGTACCGTTCTGGACCAGCTATCTGCTGCGGGTCATGGCCTGGAAGCTCATGCTCGGATCGGAGGGAGCGGTCAACTCGCTCCTGATGTGGAGCGGCCTGATCGACCGGCCGCTCGACGCACTCCTCTACAACCGCGGCACCGTCATCCTGACCTTGATCTACGTCTGGATCCCATTTGCAGTACTGCCGATCTACGCGGCCATGCTTCGCATCGACCACTCGCTATTCGAAGCCGCGGCCGACCTCGGCGCGCCTCCGTGGCGCCGATTCTGGCGCGTGACGATGCCGCTCGCGCTGCCCGGCACCCTGGCGGCCTTCTTCATGGTGTTCATACCCACCGTCGGCGAGTACGTGACGCCGCTGCTGGTGGGCGGCAGCGGGGGGAGCATGTACGGCAACATCGTGCAGGACTTCTTTACCAAGGCCGTCAACTGGCCACTCGGATCGGCCCTGGCGATCGTGATGCTGACGCTGACCGTGGCCCTGGTCGCCGTCGCGCTGCGCCTCATCGACCTGCGCAGGATGGTCGCCTGATGGCCACGGTTCCGTCGCGAGTGGCATTGCCGCGACCACGTCGCGCGGTTGGCATCGGTCATACGAGGATTCCGCTGGGGGCCTATTACGCCATCCTGCTGCTCCTCCTCTATCTGCCGATCTCGTTGCTCTTCCTCTTCTCGATCAACGCGGGCAGCGTCCTCTCCTTCCCCCTGCGCGGCCTGACGCTCGACTGGTACGCCAGGTTGCTCGAGGCCGATGCGGTCCTGGCGGCGGCGCGCAACAGCCTGATCGTGGCGATCGCATCGAGCACGGCCGCGACCGTCCTCGGCACCATGGTCGCGCTGCTGGCGTTGCGCTATCGATTCGTCACCCAGCGGATGCTGATCGCAGCCGCCATCCTGCCGCTGATCGTCCCGTTCGTGGTGCTGGGGGTCGCCCTGCTGATCCTCTTCCGAGCCCTCGACGTGCCGCTCTCGCTGCTCACCGTGGCGGTCGCCCACTCCATCATCGGGCTGCCGTTCACGCTGCTCATCGTCATGGCGCGCCTCAACGGATTCGACCGCAGCCTGGAAGAGGCCGCCATGGACCTCGGCGCGAGCTACCCGGAGGCGCTGCTGCGGATCGTCGCTCCCATCATCGCGCCGGCGCTCGTCTCCGCCTGGCTCACCGCGTTCACCGTCTCGTTCGACGAGTTCGCGCTCGCCCTCTTCCTGGCCGGTACGCAACCGACCTTCCCGGTGTACCTCTTCAGCCAGCTACGCTTCGCAAACCGGCTGCCGGTGATGATCGCGCTCGCCGTCCTGATGATGGTCGGGACGCTGGTGCTGATCGTGGTGGCCGAGCAGATCCGACGGAGGCGACCATGACCGATGCCGACAACGTCGGAGCCCACTACGCACTCCGCCGGGCGGGATGCGTTGCTGCGACAGCGTCCAGGAGCCGCTTCGAGGCGACCGCCACGTCGGCGACCGCCTGGTTGAATGCGCTCTCGTTGGCGCCGGAGGGCTTGCGGTAGCCGCTCACCTTTCGCACGTACTGGAGTGCGGCAGCGGTGATCTCGTCGTCGCTGGCCGGAGTTGCTCCGACCCGGAGTGTCTTGATGCTTCGGCACATGTTGGCAGGGTACCTCTCGTTAGCGGCGGCCCGTCGACGCGGTGATGCGGTCCGGGGTGATGACGAAGATCTCGCGCTCGAAGTCGCGAAACCGGTAGTCCCCGCCCGTGTAGCGG